>JAIFNC010000195.1 GCA_020047935.1 Bacteroidota bacterium | reverse complement strand
GAAGCCTATTTTTTGGGAAACGGCAAACGAAGCTTAGTTACGCAAACCAAGGTTTTCAAAACCTCCGAAATAAATTCTATTTATCCAAAACACTTACAAACCGACCGATACGAAATTTATATTTATCCGTCGGAAGCAATTTTAGGCTCGCAACAAGATGGTATTTACGGCTTGCTCGACGAACTGAACGCCTACTATTGGGGAACAAAAACCGATTTCGATTTGTATAATTTTTACCAACTAAAAGCCAACAATACCGAAGGTTGGGTGGATTTTTATCAGGGTTTTTACGGTACTTGTTTTGCTTATTTAGAATTCAAATCGTATATGCTAACGTATATGTTGTATGCCAAACAAAAATACCCCGAAATTTACACGCAAATTTTGGCGAATACCAATTTCCTTGAATCGTTCGGCATGGTTGATTCGAACTGGATGAAGCTGATTTTACAATTTAATTCGCTTAAGCAAAATTTTGTAAATGCGCAAAAAATAGCCGGAACCGAAGTTTATGACAGTGAAGAATTTATGTTCATTGGTGGAAGCGGATTGGGTACTTTTCGCGATATTTATGCTAAATTTAATGCAGAATTATCTGCTGAAAAGTACGAAACAATGGCAAAAGCCATGGGCTTAAAAACTGCCGCAGGACTTGAACTTAAATAAGAATAATTGCCAAGAATTTCGAATTAAGAACCTATAATTATTCTTTTCTCTTGAAAAATTGAATTGTCTTTTTAAGTTTATTTGCATGGTAGGTAAGCAATTCCGACTTTTTTGCTAAGTCATCTGACGAATCGGCATTGCTTTGTGCAACCAAATTAAGTTCTGAAACCGCTTTTGTAATAAATTTTGAAGCATTTTCCTGCTGCATACCCGATGTAAGAATATTTTGGGTATAATCGGACGTTTTCCGTATTTTAGGAATAACTTCAAGTAATTTAGCCACCGAATCGTTTGCTATTTGTAAACTATCACTTATATTCCTATTGATGTGCGATGCGGCAATGGCAGAATTTTCGGACAATTTTCGTACCTCAGCAGCAACTACGGCAAAGCCCTTACCATGTATTCCGGCTCTTGCAGCCTCTATGGATGCGTTAATGGCGAGCATATTGGTTTTATCGGCAATTTCATGAATTACCGAAACCAATTCGGCAATGTCGGTTAAACTTTTCATGGTTGCATTGAACAACACTTGCACATCTTCAATTTCGAGTTGCAAATCGGCAGCAAGCATTCCGGTTTCTTTCGAACTTTGGGTAGTATGTTCGTTGGTTTCCAACATTTCCTCTAATGAATCGAGCACATGTACAATTCCTTCCGCTTGTTTGCCCGAACCTTCGGCAAGTAGCCGGGCTCGTTCTCCAATTTCGCTGCCTGCACTTAAAATTGCCGAGCTTACATTAGAAACATGCGAGGCAATTTGATTAAGTTTTAAGCGCATATTTTCCAAACTTTGTCCTAGCAAACCTATTTCATCGTTCCCGGTAATATCAATTGGTGTTGCAATATTACCATCGCCAAATCTTCCGGAAACTTCAATAAATGTTTTTACCGGATTAAGCACCAATTTTTGAACCAGCGAAATAAGCAAGAATAATATTATTGCAAAAATAACAAGTCCTGTTACCAAGCCGGAAACTAAAACTTTACGTGCCGAAGCAGTAAGTTCGGTTTCAGAAACATCGAGAATAATAAAAGCATCCAAATGCGAAACATACCTGCTTATAGCAATTCTTTTATCTCCGGCCTGATTAGTATATTCATACGGTTTATTGCCGGTTGAAAGCAAACTGTCGGCCAAACCGCCTATGCCTTGTATTGAATGCAAGTTTTTTTCGGGGTCGGAAGCATTGTCAATATTCAAATGTGAAGAGTCTTTATCTATAATAATTCTGCCATTGGCAGTAACCATCATAATATTGCTTTGGGTTCCGAAAGAGCGACTAAGAACAAAACTGTCAATTTCATGCAAGTTTAAGCCAATATAGGCTACACCTAAATAGGTACTGTCTTTTCCGAATAATTTTTCCGATTGAAATAAGCTTATTTTTTTTGTGTCGGCACTTCTGCCCAAATTAAAATTACTCGTTTTATTACTCTCCTTAAAATTAAAATACCAAGCTTCTTTGTCTTTATCAATTGGACGAGTTTTTCCGTTGCTCGAATAATAATTAGCTGTTTTATGCGATATAAAACCGATAATAACTCCATGGTCTATAGCAATTTGCTTTAAAAATTCAAGCACCGGTACTGCATCTATTTGGTTTGCACTAATTACCGATTTAAAATAAGTATCGTGCATTAAATTCGAAAGCGGTTCACTTCCGGTTTTCATCCGAATAATAATTTCGTTTTTAACATTATCCGCAAACACCGGTAACTCTTGCCCTTTAAGCCTTGTAATTATTTCGCTTTTGCTTGCTAAATAATTTGCAACGCTTAAAAACACAAATGTCAGAATCATTGAAGCCGAAATGCTACCTATAAGCTTTATTCTTAGGCTTATAGCGTTGGTTCTCTTTTGTTTTTCAATCATTTAAATAGTGAACTTAACACGATTAAAAAAAACGCTATCGCATAATCAAGTATCAAATATTAATCCGTTAGTTTAGGTTATATAAGTACTTTGATAATACGTTGTAAATTAATTATTATCATCGTCGTCGTGATAAAACTTGAAACCCAAGCGTTTGCCGGTTTGGGCTACTCCCGAATTTCTAATTACATCTTCAACCGCGCCAACACAAATTGGTTGAATATTTTTTAGTGGAGGCAAAAACAAATCAAAATCGATGGAATACAAAATTGCCGACTCAACAATGTTGCGAATGGCAAGCGGAGTAAGTATATCGTTTGCAATATCATTATACAAGAAACCTAATTGCCTTTTTCCTTCAACAAAATAATGATTTTCTCTGTTTATCATTATTCTGCCCACCAAATAACCCAAATCTTCCATGCGACCATACTTGAACGAATCGGCTAAAAAGTTGTAAATAAATATTACTCCGCAAAAACTGTTCAAGGGTGCTTCTTTAACATACGAATGTTTACGAATCGGATGCTCGGGGTCAAAATCGAACACATTGGTATGCATCATAAAAACAAGTACATCGCCCGCTACTTTCAGTTCTATGGCAAATTTTCCACGGTCTTTGTATTCCAAGCAAACACGTTCGTCGGTTTCTTCAGGCAATTCTTCGTTATAATTATCACAAACATCTTTTACCACTTCTTTAAGCTCCTCGAACGCATAAAAAGTGTTGTCGTAAACTTCTTGCTTCATTACCGATTTTTCTAAAATCAGTCCCAATATTTTATCTTTTGCTTCTATCATTTTGTTGAATTTTGATTTTGCATAAAATTACAATTATTTTTGAAGGAATAAAATTTTTTTGAATTTTTTACCTTTATTTTGAACTGTTTTTCAACATAAAAAATTGCCATGCAAAAACCTGAATATACGGTACGTATCTATGCTGTTATACTATTGAATAAGAATGAAATACTGGTTACCGACGAATACCATTTCGATACAAAAATGACTAAATTTGTGGGAGGCGGAATGGAATTAGGTGAAGGAACTTTAGTATGTTTGCAACGCGAAGCCATGGAAGAGCTGGGCCAAGAGCTCGAAATTTTGGAACATTTATATACGACCGATTTTTATCAAGCATCCGAATTTTACTTCGGCAAACAAATTTTAGCCATTTATTATTTAGCAAAACTGAAAGACCAACCCAAATTCGAAATTATGAAAAAGCCTTATAATTTTGAACTTAAAAACGGGAATTTTGGTTTCAGATGCATACCTTTGCAGCAGTTTTCTGCCGAGTCGGTAACCTTGGCAACCGACAAAAAAGCGGTAGAAACTTTTCTTTTAAAATTGAAAAATAATGGAATACAACGAATTTTTGGTGAAGCATAAAATAATGAATTTCAGTATTATAGTCCCGGTTTTTAATCGCCCCGACGAAGTAGACGAATTGCTCGACAGTTTAAGTCTGCAAACGTATAAAAACTTCGAAGTGGTAATTATTGAAGACGGCTCGCAAGTAACCTGCAAACAAGCTGTTGAAAAATTTTCGACTTTATTGAATATAACCTATTTCGAAAAGCCAAATTCGGGTCCCGGAACTACACGCAACTACGGCGCCGAGCGCGCTTCGGGCGATTATTTTATCTTTTTCGATTCCGATTGCATTATTCCGCCGCAATATATGCAAGTAGTTCACACAACGCTCAGCGAGCATTTTGTCGATTGTTTTGGAGGCCCCGACGATGCCCACCCGAGTTTTACCAATTGGCAAAAAGCGGTAAATTATTCCATGACCTCGGTACTTACCACCGGCGGAATCAGAGGCAAAATTTCGCCGGAAAAGTTTCATCCGCGCAGTTTTAATATGGGCTATTCCCGCTTGGTTTTTGAACGAACGGGAGGCTATTCGACCATGCGCTTTGGCGAAGATATAGACATGACGCTGCGCATAAAGGAAGAAGGATTCAAAACCACCTTAATTAAAGAAGCCTTTGTTTACCACAAACGCCGAACCGATTTCAGGAAGTTTTACAAGCAAGTTTTTAATTCGGGTGTGGCACGAATCAATTTATTTAAACGCCATCCGCAATCGCTAAAATTAGTGCATTTGCTTCCGGCTTTGTTTTTGGCAGGCTCGGTTATTTTAGCGTTGGCTTCAATTTTTTTTCCGTTATTATTATTGCCTTTAGTTGCTTATGGCGTAGCCTTATTTGTACATTCGCTTGCAAGCAGAAATTCGTTTTCGGTAGCGGTGTTAAGCATTCCTGCAGCATTTATTCAATTGTACGGTTACGGAGCCGGTTTCTGGAAAGCATTTATTATTAGAATTTTATTGGGAAAAGATGAATTTCATTCGTTTAAAAAGAATTTTTACAAATAAATTTTCTTTGGAAATTGATAGCAAACTGAGTTCAGAACTTTTTATTTTATTTCAATTTTATAATTTTTTACGAAGCTAAAAACAACGTTAAAATTGAAGTTTATAGCACGTTATTAAATGTAATAACTGCGAAGTTGTTGAATTTTAATAACCCGGGCTGGTCGTTAAGCGAAGCGAAAACGCAACCTTTGGTACAAATTGGTAGAGCACTAACAACCATAAAAGGGTTGAATATGAATAAATTAAGCCCTTATGGGTAATATTCGCTTTATTTATTTGCCGCAGCAAGTAGTTATCGAGCTTGTCGAAGTAGAACGGTGGTTATTAAAATTCAGAACAGGGTTGTTGCCAATCAATAATACAAGCTTCTAAATGAAATCATTTTTACCGAAATTTTAACCTTTACATAAAATTAGAAAAAACATGCCACTTAAAATTATAATTATCGACGACGAAAAACCTGCTACCGACCTAATCATCAAATATTTGGAAGGAAACAATTCGGTAACGGTAGCGGCAGTTTGCCACGACGGTTTTGCTGCCCTAAAAGCTTGCCAAGAGCACCAACCCGACTTGCTTTTTCTTGACATTCAAATGCCAAAACTTACCGGTTTTGAATTGCTTGAAGTACTAGACCCAATTCCGGCAATAATTTTTACTACCGCATACGACCAATTTGCCATAAAAGCCTTTGACTTAAGAGCCATTGATTATTTGTTGAAACCATTTAGTTTAGAACGGTTTACAGAAGCCTTGGAAAAAGCGCGTTTCAACCTGAATAAAAAAGAAGAATTTGCAAAAAACATTAAAACACTTACCGAAAACCGAGCCGAAACCGATGAATTAGAGCGCATTGTGGTTAAGCAAGGTAAGCAAATTCATGTTATTGATATTGAAGATATGGTGTATTTGGAAGCCGATGGCGATTATGTGCGAATTGTAACCGAAAAAGCTAAGTTTCTGAAAGAAAACACCTTAAAGTTTTACGAAACAAAACTGGACGGAAACCGCTTCGTACGCATACATCGCTCACGAATTTTGAACGTAGAATTTTTGGATAAAATTGAATTGTATGAAAAAGAAAGCTATTTAATTACGCTTAAAACCGGCGAAAAAATTATGGCAAGTTTAACCGGTTATAAACTGTTGAAAGAATTGTTGAAATTTTAATTTTTCAGGAATTTAATCGTAAATTTGGTTTGAAAAAATGGTGTATTCATTTAAATTTCGAAAATACCGCTTGGAGTCTTTTCAA
>JAIFNC010000237.1 GCA_020047935.1 Bacteroidota bacterium | reverse complement strand
GAAAAGTGCACAAAAAATCTGACGTTGCGTTTTGCGGTTGTTTATTAAGTTTAGTCGAAATACGAAAAAGGTAAACGTCGGATTTTTTGAAGTTTGAACTGCGAAGCCCTCACCGAAGGTAATGTGCAAATGAAGAAAATTGGTACCAAGTACAAAGTACTATGTACCAATTCCTCAATTCTATAATTCTTTTCAATTCAATATTCAATATTCAATATTCAATATTCAATATTCAACATTTCATCGATAAATCAATTGCAGTTCGTCGAAGAATGTCCAAGCTTTGTTGCCGGCATTTGGGTGCGATGGCGGAAACGATTCAGTTACTTTTGCGTAAACATGTATAAAGCGTACCGGCATTTTTCAACTACATTGGTAAAGTTTTTACCGTCGGTTGAAACCGAAATTATAACATTTTCGGGCAAGCTCATCCATTCGGCATCGGTATTCATGCAACGTAAACCCAATTCGGTAATTTCGTAGGTACGTTTCAGTTCAATCAGCACATCCAAACTGTTGCCGTTAAAGGCTTGCCAACCTTCGGCATAATTATCGGGGTTGCCTTTTACGTGGTCGGTAAGTGCCAAACTGCCGCCGGCACTGTAGCGTTCAACAAAGTTTTCCTTGTAAATAGCCATGCGTGCCGGGTTAAATTTATAGGGCAAACTTGCCTGCAAACTTGGCTTATAATCGTCCTTGTAGGCACGAATGTTTATATGCAAATCGCGGTTTAACCGTATTGGTCGCTCCAACACCGGCGAATTTGCCGTAACATCTGAGCCGTCAATCGAATAACGGTAATATACATCGGCATCGTACGATTCGGCAATTATATCGGTATATTCCGATTTTATGTCGGGGAAAAGTTTAAATTCCGGCGCGTTCAGAATTTTCGTATCATCGTGCGGCAATACTTTGGCAACTTCTTCAAAAGCATTGATTTGCGAACTTGAAATAGGAGTAATAATTACTTTAAACGCATATTTATTGCTGAAAACTGCGTATTTTTCCAACACGCCGGGCCCGCAAGTTGCAGTGCCAAGTCCGGTTTGTTTAAAATCCAAGTTTAAGCTTACAAAATCGGCTTTATTTAATTTGTTTTGGTGCAATGCGTTGGCTATCTCAAAATCGTTGTACGGATACGCCGATGCATTCATTAACAATTCAGAATTAAACAACAACCCGGTGCCGGCTTGGTCGGCGGCTTTAATCCAGCGTACTTCGGTTCGGTTGCCGCTTTCTTGCGGATACACGTAATTATGAAACATGCTGTCGGCAGGCATTTCATACAAACCGAGCAAAGCTGCGGCTTTTCGGTCGGCGTAGTTTTCGTGCGGGCCGTTGCCAAAGTATGCTATTTGGTTAACCTCTTTATTCAACTTAAGTTGCACACCCACACGCGCCAAAGGCAAATTCGATTCAATAAAACTTATTCTGATATCCGATTTTATGCGACCGTCGGGGAAAATAGAATAAATAATCATGGCTTCGGCAATGCGTTTTTTTGCACTGTTCAGCACAAAAAATTGGGTCGTAAGCTTTATTAACTTCTTATTGGCAGAGTTGAAACTAAACTCCGAAATTTCGTACGAAATACTGTCTATTCCGGCTTTTTGCCATTTACGTTCGCCAAATCGGTCGCGCAAATCGTTGTCTGTGGGCGGTCGCCAGAAATTCAGTTTCATGCCTTCTTTCAGCAATTCTTTGTTATTCAGCTTATACGAACTCATTAAGCCCGTTTTTTTGTTGAAAATAGTTTCGAATGCCTTGTTGCGCAACACTACACTGTCGGCATATTCAATTACTCGCACGTTTTCGGCACCGGTAAAATCAATTTCGCGCTCATTTACTGCAAAATACGGCAATTGAAATTGTTTTTGATAGATAGAAAAACCTTCGGGCAGTAAATTCGCCGCTTTTTTTGTTTTTATGTTGAAATTTAAGTAAAATTCTTTTTCGGGACTTGCCGTAAGTTTAGGCAAGTTTAGGTCGAAAAACAGCGTATCGCCGGGCAGCACATTCAATTCGGGTAAATTTCCGGAAGCAATAAGCTTATTATTTTCGAACAATTCCCACGAACCTTCAAAATATTCATTCAAATTAATAAAATAATTTTTGTTTTTTATATAGAATTTGCCCGCTTCGGCAAGTACTTCGCCAACTATTACATTCGAGTACACCTGCTTAATTTCTGCAATGTGCGGATGCAATTTCCGGTCGGCAGCCACCAAACCGTTGATACAAAAATTGTAATCGGTAAACAGCGAATCGGGGCCAAAATCGCCGCCGTAAGCATGCCATTTTCTGCCGTTCGAGTCGGTTTGCAAAATACCTTGGTCTACCCAATCCCAAACAAACGCGCCTTGCAATTGTTCGTAACTGTCAATAACATCCCAATAATCTTTTACCGCACCCACGCTGTTGCCCATGGCATGTACGTATTCGCAAAGTATCAGCGGACGTGTGGGCTTGCTTTTGGCATAAGTTTCAATATGATCTATTGAAGCGTACATTGGGCAGTAAATGTCGGTATGTGCACGCATTTCAACGCGTTCGTATTGTACGGGGCGCATGGCATCCAGCGCTTTAAGTTTGGAGTGCAATTGCTCAAACACCGGGCCGTCGCCTGCCTCGTTGCCCAACGACCAAGTTATAATGCTAGGTTCGTTTTTGTCGCGCTCGTACATCGAAAAAACTCGGTGCCAATGCGCTTCGAACCAATTCATATCTTTTGCCAAGCTTTCTTTGCCATAGCCCATGCCATGCGACTCAACGTTTGCTTCGTCAATAACATACAACCCGTATCGGTTGCACAACTCGTACCAATATTCGTGGGTTGGGTAATGTGCATTACGCACCGCATTTATATTGTGTTGCTTCATCAGCTTAATATCCAGTTCCATCGATTCTTTCGAAATAACATGTCCGGTGCTTTCGTTGTGCTCGTGGCGGTTTACGCCTTTTAGTTTTACGGGTTTTCCGTTTACCAAAAACAAGCCATTTTTAACTTCGGCAGTTCTAAAACCAACTTCTTTTCGAATGGTTTGAATTTCCAGTCCTTCTGCGGTTTTCAAACTAATTTCAGCCCAATATAAGTTTGGAGTTTCAGCCGACCATTTTTTAACTTGATTAATCGTGTTTTCAAACAAAATCGTTTCGGTAGTTTGTTTTTTAGGCGAAATTTTTTGTATTGAATTGAAAATAAGAGAAGTGCCTGCTTCATCGGCAAAAAGCTTTACTTCAACTTGCAGTTTTTTTGCCGTTGTTTCCGAAGTGTTTTTTACGGCAACTTTTAGGTTGAAAACGCCCGAATTATAATCGGAAGTAAGTCCGGAACCTACGCTAAAATCGGAAATATGTACTTTTGGGCGCGAAAACAGGTACACATCGCGCTCAATGCCTGCCAAGCGCCAAAAATCTTGGCATTCCAAATAACTGCCGTCCGACCACTGAAAAACCTGCACTGCCATTAGGTTTTTGCCTTTTTTTAGGTATTTAGAAATGTTAAATTCCGAAGGCAATTTGGTATCTTCGGCATAACCAACCTTTTCACCGTTTATCCAAACATAATAGGCAGAATTTACTCCGCCAAAATGCAGTATAACTTCTTTATCAGTCCAATTTTCTTCTACTTCGAAAGTGGTTCGATACAAACCGGTTGGGTTGTAGTTAGCTTGAATAAACGGCGGATTTTTTTTGAACGGATACGGCTGATTCATGTAAATTGGGTACTCGTAACCTTCAAACGACCAATCGCTTGGTACTTTAATGGTCTTCCAAGCGGTATCGTCAAATTCCGGGTTGGTGAAATTTTCTTGTACCTCAAACGGATTTTGCTTTAGTTCAAACTTCCAATTTCCGTTCAATAATTTATAGTTTGCGTTCTCAAAAGGCTTATTTTCGCGCGCTTTTTGAGCGTTTTGAAAAGTAAAAAAATGACTACGCGGCGCTTCGGCATTCAGTTCAAATACTGCAGGGTTTTGCCAATCGTAAGTTTGAGTTTTAGCTTCTGCAAAAATAAAAAGTAGCGGAATAAGCAGGTAAATTTTATTCATAATAAGTTAGTTTGGGTTAATTTGGGAATGCGCTAATTTGGTAATTTGAAAATTAGTTAATTGAAAATTTTGGTAATTAACGCATTGTTCACTTAACTATTCTTAAATAATTATTAATAATTTTTATTAATTAAACTTTAGTTCAAAATTATATTTAAAAAGTGAATTATCCAAATTATTTCCCGCTTTTTCGACTTTAATAAAATAAATACCCGGTTCGAGTGTGCCGGTCGAAAGTGTAAGTACCGCCGGTTGGTTTAGTTTATTTCCGCTCAAAACTTCCAATTTATCGGTTAACAGGCTTGCTTTAACGGTTCCTTTGTAATTGTTTGAATTAGTAATTATTATATCAGCAGAATTTATCGTTTGTGTAACTTCGAATTTAATCCAATCTACATCGGGTTGGTTCGGCGTTTTGGTATCGCCCGAAAAAACTCGGTGCAAACTTCTTTCTTGTTGTGTATTGCCTTTAATTTCCGAAGCCATTGCCGGGCTGTCGTCCGGTTCTTGCGCATCGAAAATATAGGGGTTTGAAGGGTTCGATTTCATAATACAATTGGCATCCCAGCCGCATTCGTTGTACTTTTTGGCTGTTATCAACATTACGGCAATTTGCCCCGGAGTAAAATTATCTCGGCATTCTTTGCGCATCGGGTACGACATAATATTATTGATATTAGGCTTATAGGCATCGCCCCAAAGGTCGGTTATTTTACCAATGTACTTGCACGACGAATTCGAATAACCGCCCAAATCGGGTTCGGCAGGCGTATCGCAAAGCGCATCGCCGTTTTGCTCGCAAATTAAACCCGATTTTCCGCAGCCCGAATCAAATACTCGGTTTCTGTCCACCGCTTCGGCTTTGCATTTGTCTTCTTTCCAATTTTCGTGCGGGTGCAAAAGTCCGAAATGATGCCCAATTTCGTGCGCCAAAGTCGAATTTGCCAATCCGCGTTTCAGAATTACACTTTTGGTAACACTATGGTATACCGCGCCGGTGGTTCGTTCGCTGCCGTCAACTTTCTTAAATAAATCGTCGACAATATGCACATTTATGCATCCGTTGTCGGAATTTTTTAAGCTTAAACCGGGTGCTTCGGTGGTAAAATTTACCCGCTGAAACTTGGTTTTATCAATATATCCTATTTCGGGTTTTAGGTAGTACAAAAAGCCGGTATTATTCGTAATATTATGCGTATTAAGGTCGCGGATAAGCTGTTGCAATTCGGTGGCGGTTGCTCCGCCGGTGCCTTCGTCGGTTCGGTATACCCAAATTTTTATTGGTACATAGTACTTTGCATTGTCGTAAGTCATTTTGTAATTGGCAAAGTTTATTTCATCCAAAAAATTATAAATAAACGACGAATTTCCGAACCACGGCAAACTAATAAATTCCGAATATTCGGGCGCCGGCGTATTACAAAAGGCATCTTCTTGAAATTGAGCCGAAATCTGTAAAATTGGCAGACAAAGCAATAGGGAAATGGCTATTTTTTTCATTGTAGGCGGTTTTAGTAATTTTGATTAAAGCAACACTAAAAATTGTTCATTCGCAAATTCTGTGGTGCTGAAATTCTTTTTTAGTTGAAAAACCATAAAGAAAAGCATTTGTGAACAATCGAAATTAGGTTTTATTTGCAAAATATCAATAATTCCAAACTACAAAGTTAAGAAACAATTGTAAAATTCAAATTTTAGCATGTTATTAGGTTCAAGAACTACGAAATTATAGATTTTATTAGCCACGGATTATAATTACTTAACTTGTCGAAGTATAACCCATGGTATAAGTTTTACCGGCAATACAACCCCAAATAGGATTGAATAGCTATTAGTTAAATCCTATTCGGGGTTGCTGCATCGCATTTTTGTTTTCCTCCGGTTACGGTTACTGAACTTGTCGAAGCACACCCGGGGCTATTAAAATTTAACCTCTTCGAGGTTATTTGCATCTAATAAATACTTCCAAAACATAAGCAAATAAGAAGAAATAAAAAAAGTATCTATAAAAATTTCAAAAACTGCAACTCTAATTTTCATAACATACAGTAAAACAGCATTGACAAAGTTTAATCCGTTGTCAATGCCTACTATTAAAAGCCTTTTTATTTTATGTTCTTATAACCCCCGTAACATAAGGCTGCGTAAGTGGTTTATGATTAGCAGCTTCAATACCAACCGAAATCCATTTGCGCGTATCGAGCGGGTCAATAACTGCATCTACCCAAAGCCGTGCTGCTGCATAGTAAGGCGTGGTTTGCTCGTCGTAACTGTCGGTTATTTTTTTCAGCAGTTTTGCTTGTGCAGCGTCATCCATCAGTTCGCCTTGTTTTTTAAGTTTTGCCACTTCAATTTGCAATAAAGTTTTGGCAGCCGACGCACCGCTCATTACAGCTATTTTAGCCGTAGGCCAAGCCACAATAAGTGCCGGGTCGTAAGCTTTACCGCACATAGCGTAATTTCCTGCACCGTACGAATTGCCGATAACAATCGAAAATTTTGGTACAATAGAATTTGCCATGGCATTTACCAT
>JAIFNC010000257.1 GCA_020047935.1 Bacteroidota bacterium | reverse complement strand
TTTTAATACTTCTTTACTAAGTTAAAAAAACAGCTATAAAATTCATAGCTGTAGCAGATTACTAGGTTCAAAAACTACGAAGTTTAAAATTGTATTCACCTATATTATTTAACTGTCTGTTTATCAATACTAAAAAATTACAAAAATAAATTTGGTATAACATTAGTACAACATTTAAAAAATTTATTTTTCTGCTTCAAATTAAGAATCAAAAACCTCACAACTATATAATTAGTACAAAAATAAAACCTTTTTAATCATTTCAATTTTTTCAAGCTATGTTTAAACGTATAGCATCTGATAGAATAAATCAGTTATAATTGTTTGCTGAAAACAAAGTCGTTTATAAGACATTTCCTATTCCAATTATATTTGTTATTTTCAATAGGTTCCACCCACACCAACTTTTAATAACTATAAATAACTGTTTAAAATTCTAAAATTGCATTTTTTGCCTTAATATTGTAAGTTGTATATGTAATTATTTTTATGCTGCAAATTATTATTAATGGCATTATATCAGCAGGTTTACTTGCTATTGTGAGCTGGAGTTTTGGGATTATTTTTAATACTACCAAAATTTTTCATCTTGCGCATAGTATTGTTTATACTGTTACAGTTTATTTTTATATAACTTTCTATAATTTAACACGCTTCATTCCATTGTCAATTGCATTGGCATTAATTGGCAGTGTTATAATTGCGCTGCTTATGGAATGGATTGTGTACAGACCGCTATATAATAAAGGGGTAAATCAGAATATTACTTTAATTTCAAGTATCGGGTTACAAATGCTTGGCGTAAATACAATTGCATTGATTTTTAAAAATGATAGCAAGCAAATAGCGGACATTAAAAATTTCAGTTACGAATTTGGAACAATCATCATTACTAAATTTCAGTTTATACAACTGGTTTCGAGCGTAGCAATTCTTCTGCTGTTGGCTACATTTTTTACTTATTCCAATAAGGGAATTAAAATAAGAGCTGTTTCTATCCAAAGTATTGTTGCTTCGGTTATTGGAATTAATGTGCTGCGAATACGAAACCTTGTTTTCATTCTCGGTTCATTGATAGCCGGTATTTCGGCATTATTATATTCATTGGATAACGGAATAGCACCCAACGATGGCACAGTGGTGGTTTTTTCATCTATCGTGATAGTTTTACTGAACAAGAAAGACAAAATTTTAACGCTTGTACTTTTGTCGGGTGCTATTTCTTTAATGAATAATTTAACACAATGGTATTTTTCCTCAGAAATAAAAGAAGCAGTAATCTATTTCGTTTTAATTGTGGTTATGCTATGGCGTACCGAAGGAATTTTAGCATATAAAATGAGGGTAGAAGAAAAATGAATTATTATTTGCAAATAGCTGTTATGCTCGAAATATACATTATTCTGGCTTTGTCGCTTAATTTAATTAATGGGACAACCGGTTTATTGAGTATGGCACAAGGTGCAATGTATGCTGCCGGGGCATTTACCACTGCGGTATTAAATACAAAATACGGTTTTAATTTTTTTGCCACATTACCTTTTTCCATAGCATCAGGTATTATGTTTAGCTTTATTATCGGAATTTTCGCATATCGTTTGCGTGATTTGTATTTTAGTTTAGCTACACTGGGTTTTCAGGTAATTGTCTTTACTATTTTTTACAATTCAAGTTATTTTGGAGGTTCCGATGGTATAAGCGGGGTCGATAAACCTATACTTTTTGGTTTTAAATTCTCAAGTTTGCCAAGTTATTTTTATTTAACTACCTTTTTTACCGTACTGGCTATACTTTTTTTCTATTTGCTAAGTAAATCGCCTATGCAAAGAGCTATGGAAAGCGTAAGAGACGACGATTTGCAATTGCGAAGTTTAGGTAAGAATCCGGCGTATTTTAAATTTGTAGCATTGGCAACAGCTTCTATCTTTTCTTCTATCGCCGGAAGTCTTTATGCCGGTTCAATAACAACAGTTGATGCCGGTTCGTTTACAATTGATGAAAGTATTTTGATTTTAGCAATATGTATTTTGGGAGGTACAGGTACAATTTTAGGAAGTATTTCAGGTGCTGTATTTTATAGCATTTTGCCTGAAGTTCTTCGATTTGTTGATTTACCCAAAAGCGAAGCAGCAAATCTTCGTTTAATGATTTTTGCATTGGTGTTAATAATAGTTGTAAGGTTTAAACCAAAAGGACTTTTCGGAAAGTATGAAGCATAATGTTTTACATATAAAAAATGTTTCAAAGCATTTCGATGGTGTAAAAGCTGTTGATGGTTTTTCACTTGAAATAAATCAAGGTGAAATTATTTGCATTACAGGTGGAAATGGTGCCGGAAAAACTACACTTTTTAATCTGATTACCGGTTTTGAAAAAGTGGATGAAGGTTCTATTATATTTAAAGAACAGGACGTTACAAAATATTCACCTACTTTAAGAGCAAGGACAGGAATTTCACGATTGTTTCAAACACCACGAATTTTTAATCATTTAACAGTTTTCGAAAACATTTTGGCCGCTGCACCCAATCACCCGGGCGAAAAAATGGAAAATTATCTGCTGTTTAAATTCCGAAAAATAAGAAATGCCGAAAATGAAATCCGTAAAAAAGCATTGGATTTATTGGAATTTTGTAATTTGTCGGATAAGAAAAACGAATTTGCTTCGCATTTAAGTTTCGGACAAAAGAAATTGCTCGGTTTGGCAATGTTGTTAATGAACGATGCCGAATTGTTGCTTTTAGATGAAATTTACTCGGGCGTTAATAAAAACATGATTGAAAAAATTAACGAATTGTTGCTTAAACTTTCTAAAACCGGTAAAACTTTTTTAATTATTGAACATAGGATAAAAGAAATTCAAAAAATCTGCAACAGGATTTTATTCATGGAACAAGGGAAAATGAGTTTTAGTCCTTTGGCTATTAGCCAACAAAAAACAAGCAACAATCAATACCCAATAACCAATACTCAATTGCTGACACAAAACAACAGCTTAACAATTGAAAATCTATCGGTTGCTTATAATACAAACACCATACTTAATAATATAAACATTGAATTACATGAAGGTGAAGTACTGGGAATAATTGGTGAAAATGGATGCGGAAAATCTACACTGCTAAAAAGTGTATATTCGCTTCTGAAATCGAAAAGCGGAAAAATTACCTATAAAGAAACGGATATTACAAAATTGCCACCTTACGATAAACAAAAAACAGGCATTGCTTTTTGTCTGCAAGGCGGATTGATTTTTCCTGAATTATCGGTTTATGAGCATTTCCGATTGGTTTCTGAAAATCAAGATGAATACAGTACTGCTTTCAATTATTTTCCTGAATTGAAGGAGTTTTTAAAAAAACGAGCAGGTAATCTTTCGGGCGGGCAACGGCAAATGTTATCATTATCGATGTTGCTGTTACAAAACAACAATGCCGGAGTTTGGATGCTCGACGAACCTACTGCCGGATTATCTGCCGATAATGTACTAATTACCTTAAACTTTTTGCACGAAGTAAAAAAACGAAATAAAATAAGTATAATAATTGTAGAGCATAACTACGATTTTATATTTAAAATGATTGATACTTGCCTAATTATAAAAAACGGTACAAACACCGAAAAATATAACAGTACCGAATTTTTGGAACCGAATTTTTTACAAAACAATTTATATACATAATGTTAAACTTTAAAATACATACAAATATGAAAAAAAATGTGGTTGTCTATTTGCTACTTGTTATAGCAATAGTGTTGAATGCCTGCAACAGCGGCAATAATAGTTCGCAAAATAATGTGAATAAAATAAAAGTTGGCATTGTTTTACCGCTTACAGGCGATCTAGCAAATTATGGTGTTGATGCCAAAAATGGTATTGATTATGCTTATCTAAAATTAGGAAAAGATACAGCAAAATATGAATTAATATTTGAAGATACCAAAGCAGAAACGAAAAGTGCAGTAATGGCAATTAATAAGTTAGTTGAAATTGACAAGGTTAATTTTATTATAGGTGACTTATTATCAAACACATGTCTGGCAATGGCACCTATTGCCAACGAAAATCAAGTGTTAATGATTAGTCCAACTGCATCTAGCAGTGAATTGCGTACTCAAGGTAAATATTTTATAAGTATTTATCCGTCAGAAATTGAGGAAGGTAAAGTATTAGCTCAAATAGCCGAAAAAAATAAATTTGACAAGATTGGAATTGTGTATGAAAAAGTTGCTGCTGCGCAAAGTATGAGTGAAAGCTTTACCAAAAATTTAAAATCAAGTTCAACTGTTTTAATCACCGAAGGCATAAGTTCTGACAATAAAGACTTTAGAGTTCTAATTCAAAAATTTAGACAAAAAAATATTAACTGTCTATTAATAATTACTTATACAGAACCTGCAAAATATTTATTATCTCAAATAAAAGAACAAAAATGGAACATTAATATCCTTTCTCAATCAGCTTTGTATGACCAAGGATTTATTGATGGAACCGGTAAAAATTCGGAGGGAATGATTTTAACAGGTTCCTACTTTACTGAAATGAGACAAGATACCTTGATTAGTTCGTTTGTCAAAGAATTTGCACTAAAATATGGTGTCAAACCTAATATGTTTGCAGCTCAATCTTTTGATGCTTTTAATTTTGGTGTTCAAATTAATAATTCACAAAAAGGCGATATTCCACAAACTATAATAAATAGCAATTTCACCGGGATAACAGGAAAACTTGTTTTCGATAATAATTTATCCGTGAATAAGAAATTCTCTGTTCTTAGAGTTATAAATGGTACTTTTTCTTTAATAGAGTAAATTTTATGGATGCAAAATTAGATTTTGAGGAAATAACCATTTTAACAAAAAAATATATCAATTCATTAATATTGAGAGAATATGGGAATAATCCTATTTTCCCGTCTCTCAATTTTATGATTGAGAAAAGAAATAATGCTAAACATTGGCTACGTCCTTATTTGCTATACTCTTCTTTTAAAATATCAAGAGAATTAATTGATATAAATAGTTTATTACCTGCTTTAGCAGCTGTTGAATTAATTAATATTTCTAACTATCAAACAAATCTAGTATTTGATAATAAGATTGAACATACAAACAGGACAATTGACAACAATCAAGTTATTGCTTCTTATTTTATTTACGATTTAGCTATTAGGGAAATTTTATCGCTTAAACAATATTTTGGAGAAGAAAAAACAAAAAAGTGCTTAGAATTTCTACTTAATGCAAATAAACAAATTTATGCCGGACAATTTGAAGATTTAAATATTATAAATTTTAATATAAACCCTGCAAGTTTAAAATGGTCAAAATCTGAATTTTTAGAACGATATTTTAATCGTTGTGTTCTGTATGGAAGCACTATTAAACTTTGTGTTGAAATTGGTACAACTTTAGCTATTATTTCAGAACAAAAAAGAAATGATTTATTATATATTTCGATTGAATTTGCAAAAATGCTACAATTGATAAATGACTTGTCGGATTTTCTTTGTTTTATTGGAAATGTTGATAATTATAAAAAGTACTCGGATATTAAACAAGGCATTTGTACTTTACCTATTTATATTCTATACCGAAATCTAAGCACAACTGAAAGAATGGCTTTTATGCTGCAAAAAGAAAATAGTTTTAATATTCTCTTTATACAAGAAATTATACAAAATCATATATATAAGAAATCAAAAATTATTAATGAAATAAAGCAAGAAATTGACAGTATATGGAATAATATATATTTAATAAAAAAAAAATATACAGATAAAGAATTTACCGATATAATTAAATTGATGCGAAGTATAATTTTCAGGTCCAAAATTTCAACAGATTTATTTTAAATAATATGTTTAATTCGATATTTTTTAAAACAACATTTCCATATCTTGATATAAATGCAGTGCCTATTCAAGATATTTATCAGAATTTTTTTAGTGCTTTAAAAATGGCAGCAAAAGAAAATAGCATAGAAAAATTTTCTATTATTTATCCTAGTTTTTATCAATTAAATGACTTATATAATTGGAAAATAAGTGATTATGATTATAAGAACCATTTCATATTCCTAAATAAAAAATTACTACAATCCAAAAGATTAAAATTCAATCTATATACTCATATTAAATTATTTGAATTATTAAACCTTAATTCTATTTCAAAAACTGTAATTGAATGCTATAATAATCGACTCAGAATTCATATTAAATCCGGTGAGAAAAATGAATTAATTGTTGATTATAATAGCATTACATTTACTTTATCAAAAATAAATCTAAGCTTATTAATAAGCTCATTTAATACAACGTGCAATCTACAAGTTGATTTCTCAAATAGTATTATAAATTTAAATGATTATGTAAATCTTTTTTATTCTTCGCAAATTTCAAGTTTAAACGAAACTGTAGAAATAATAAAAAAAATTGAAAATGAGATACAAACAGAGAATTTTTTAAATGAAAACTCTATTGAATATAAGCTTATAAGACCTTTTTTAATTCATTTTATGTTTTTGGAAGATTTTGAATTATTCTATATTTTTTCAAGTATAACTCAAAATCATTCAGAAAAACATGGCCTTGGTGGATTATTTTTAGTTGCGGAAAAAGGCATAATTACTAATGATGTTTTAATACAATTTGAAGAATTTTCAGATATTGTAGCAACTAGAATTTCATTTCAATTTTTGTTAGGCAAAGTTAAAGAAACTGCCCAACAAGATACCTTCAACCTTCTTTGGCACAGCTTAGTTGGTCAAGTCGGTATGTTAATGAAAAAAGCAGAAGAATTGGAAGGAAAATACGAACGGCACGAACCAATATTGGAAGAAGAAAAACTTACAAAACGGCTCAATCAGTTTCGCGAGTATTTTTCGGTTGCACGTTGTATACAAACGCCTTTACATTATGTGAATAGTCAAAAAATAAAAGGAATTGAGCCTGAGGAAGTTTCTCTAAGCGAAATTATCACAAAAATAATGGATTATATTCATTACGATATTGAAAACGACCATAATAGTTTTAGTGTTCCGGCGAAAGTGTGGAGGCTTTTACACTCAAAGAAAAATATGTTGTTTACTTTTAAATGCATCGGTAACGATGTCATTGTTTTTTACGATGCAATTCTTGAGGTAATATTCTATAATCTAATTACCAATGCAGTTAAAAACATTGTAGATATTGATGTTTACGATGTTTCTACGGTTTTGCCTAAAATAGAAATAAGTATTTCGCCAATAGAAAACGATACAGAGCATATCCGTTTTAGTATTCGCAATGCCCGCCGTATAGATGATATCCATTACGAAAATTGGTACGATGACAAATTCGCTCATTACGAAAGTGGTAAACGCACTTCAGGTTTGGGTATTTATACCTGCAAAAGTTTTATCAATGCTCTTGCAATTGCAAGACAAATAAATAGAGGTGCTTATTTCACAGAAATAATTATAGATTTTCCAAAACATTTAAATGTAACTGTATGAAATATAAAGCTATAATAGTCGAGGATAAGGATAACGACTGGATAATTTTTTTGAGCGACTTGCTGAAAAAAGTGAATTTACAGCAAACGAATATTTTTGTTGCTTACACACAATCGGAAGCATTGCAGATAATAACAGAAAACCAAATTGATATTGCTTTTGTTGATATTACCCTACCGATAAAATCGGCACAGTCGCCGGAGGTTATAAACGCAGGATTAGAAATAATAAAGCAAATTGCAGAAAACGATATAACGCAAAACCGAAATTCTCTGGTTTTCTTGTTCTCAAACAATATAAACGACCCTGAAGTTGACGGTTACAAAGAATTAGTTGCAAAATACACCAACCGAAAAATTATTCCGTTGCCTAAATTTAATCTGCAATCACAAAAAGCAAAACCACGTTTAATAGAAACAATTTTTAAAGAAATCTTGGATTGGCAACTTACGCGTCTTACCAATCTATCCACCCCCGACCTAACCGAACTAAAAAAAGCCATTGAAAATCCGGCTAAGTTTGATAAGTACTATAAATTCAATTTAAACAATCATGAATATACATTTGATGAGCTTATTCTTTTGGAAGTAGGTATTAATGGCAAAGTTTATTTTAGCCAAAAGGAATTAGAGGATTATGTAGATGGATTGTTGAAAAAAACAAATGGACCCAAAGCAGGAAATTGGAATATCGATAGTAAACTTCAATACCGTTCAGAGTATTTTGCTGAAATTGCCCCAAAATTGAACATTTATAAGAAAACAATTTTTGAAAATGCAAATACTTGGTTTTCAATAATTACTGAAAATAAATATTCAACAAAATTTGTTTCGGAATGGAAAGCAACAGAAGATCCATTTTCATCGCGAGCAAAAAAAAATGGGCGTACAACAGAAATACTATTGCGAAAACTGTCATGGAGATTGATTGTTTTGCGAATTTATACGGAAAAACTTGAAAAATATAAAAGTTTAAGTACGCTATACCTTTTAAATACAAAAGGTGAATTTAAGGTGTTTAATACAGAAGTTTCCGGTCAGGATTTAGGTATTACTCATCTTGGTTTTAACATGTTAGGTGATTTTTTAGTTTTACCATGGAACAAAAATGATTTATTTGAACATGAGGAAGAATATCTTAAAAAATTAAAAAAATGAACTATTTGCAGTTATTATAACCGGAAATAACCTGCAATTTTTAAGCTTCTAATAATCAATAGTTAATGAGAGTTATCTAATTTATTTAAACTTATAAATACAATACCTTAACAGCAAAATTAAAATTCTGCTGAATGGTATTTCTATACACATATTTTAACTGCACTAACCAATACCAAAAGCGACACAATGCATATTGTGTTGTGGTGGTAGTTTTTGGTATTTGCTTTCAAAAGAGCATGGGCATTTTTAGCCCTTGCTCTTTTTTTGTTTCAGCACGAATTTCCAATTCGAATCAAAAAAATACATTCTATTTCAAATACAACCTATTTTAACCATTGGAGGAGGAAAACAAAATGAAATTAATTGAAACCATTATTCAGCCAGCAGCCGAAGTTAAACTTCCGAAAACCGTAAATATTTCGCCAATAGCCTTTGCCCGCTTTTGGACAAGCAACGACGAAAAACGACGTATTTCGAATCCGGAACTTATTATGCGTATACGCGACGAATGGCAATGCGCTATAGGCGGTACCGCTTCAATTCAGGACGCTGAAATACTTATCGACACGCAATATATTAAGCAGGTCGATTCGAAAAACAAACTTGTGAACAAACTAAGCGCTTTAGATTTGTTGAATACCGATGTAGAAGAATTGGTTGTGGAACGAGCTATTGTAAAATTGTATGCACACAATATGCACAACGATTACTTTCCTACTTTGGCAATTGTACTTACCGAGCACGGCGAAAAATTCTGCTTTGGCGAAAGTGTAGCCGTATGCAACAATTTCACGGTGCTTAACAGCAATTACTTTATCGATACAACGAAACGAATTGGTAATTACAAATATACCGTTGATGAAGCGCTTGAATTTTTTACACGCAATATATTACCACGAACTGCCGAAACTTTTGAAACCGATTTGGCTGAAATTGAAGCGTTGATAGCGCGTAAAATAAACCGCAAAGAGTTTATGGCATTCATGGGTGAACAACACGCTCGAATTGAAATAGTAAACCAGAGCAGAAACAACCGCACCCTTCATCAGTTGCCCGATTCGCTAAAGGAACTGCCTATTAACTCGCGCCAATTAGCAAAAGTGGCTATTGAAGCTTTTCAACCATCCCATCCGGAATATAAATGGCAAGGCGACGAAACAAGTTTGTGGAGCCTTATAAATTATGGTACCGAAAACTTAAAAGTTGAACGCGGAAGCGATTTGGCAACACTGCTCGAAACAAACCTGCGTTGGGTAGATTTAATTAAACGATACCCGTTTGTTACCGATTAATTAAAACATAAATAACCGAATCGTTAAAATGCTGCAATTTTTAGTTCGCAAAATCAGCGGTTCGGTTATTTCCGGTTATCAGAATTTTACAAGTGGTAAATAGCTCGTAATAAGCGTGTTAAAAATAAAACGAATAACTATCGATAACTCTAATTGCTTGATATAAAGAAAACTAAATCGTAATTTTAACTAAAACAACCCCTAAACTTCGAATACAATGAAAACAGACAATTTGGCAACAAGATTAGGAAGCTACACAAAAGCGAAAGGAAGTTTCCGTATAAAGCAAGCGCAAACTGCTTGTGCAAAAATTGAAGCAGCTTCGGATGTTAAATATAGCGACGAGAGTTTTGTGCAAAAATTCCTGCACCGTCAGTTTGGTAAGCTAATAAAACCAATCGGCGAGCAAGGTAACCAATTAATGGTTCTTCCCCAAATACTTTCGGGTTGCGAGGTATTTTATAATACCATAGTTGAGGTTGCCAAAAATTATGTTGGTTCGTATTCAAAGTGCTTGGATTTAGGTTGCGCTACCGGTCGATTAACGGCAGAGCTTGCAAAAATGGCTTCAAAATCTGATTGCACCGGTTTAGATGCTTCGCAATGTATGATAAACTATGCCGACGCGATAGTTAAAGGCGAAATTGGCACTTATTTTAAATTCGAAGCCCCTGAAAGCCGAATTACTGCTTCGAGCTTCGAAATACCATGTTTCGGTGTTCGCAATTGCAATTTTGTAAAAGCGAATGCAATGGAGTTGCCTTTTAGAAATGCAGAATTCGATTTTATTGCGTGCATTAATTTAATGCACAGAGTACCCAACCCAAAACTTGTAATTTCGGAAATAGCCCGATGCCTAAAGCCTAATGGAGTTTTATTAGTAAGCAACACATACGATTGGGAAGAACGATACACCCCACAAGAATTTTGGTTCGATAATTTTACCGAACAACTTGACGCAAAACAATGGAAATTGCAGTTCGAATTGGACGGAATTCCTTGGATTTCAAATACTTTTAACAGAAAGTATACTACGGCTTTTAACCATATTCAGGTTTTTCGAAAAACCGAAAAGCCTTATATGCTAAATGCAAATTTCTTTAAAAACTTTAATGTTTTTTAAAATGAGGAGAATGGAGTAGAACTATACTAAAACACAAATATGAAAGATAAACTTATTCACAATGCAGCTAAAACTTTACATCAAAGTTTTAGCGACAAATTAAAAACCGACAAGTTAGTGGCTTACATAAAGGTATCTGCGGATAATGATGGGCCGGTTACGGTTAGTTTCGACACAAATAATTCAACTTTTAACTTTAATTCTTAAATTGTATGAAAACTTTAAACTTCACGCCTTCTAAAAAAGTTATGTACAGCTATGTACAGCTTTTGCGAGCGCCTTCAAACAAGGTGCTCATGTTGGTGGTGTGCTTGTTGCTAACAATTGGCAACCTTGCAGCACAGTCCACTGTAACAATTGGCACCGACCAAATTAGTCGCCATGGAACGCCGTATTGGTGGTCGGTATCCTCTCGCACCGGGTTTGATACCCGAAGCTATGCCGGAAAATTCTGGTATACGTTTTCAAACGATGCGACTGATTACTGGGGTGAGTGGAAAACTACCATATCCGGTACGCAGCAATATGAGGTATTTGTTTATATACCTAAACCGGATGCATTTGACCCAATGCCCGAAAGCAGTTATATTAATACATATACTGCAACAGGCTCGGCACGCTACCACGTTTACGACAACGATGGAGATGATACCAACGATTATGTAACAATAAGCCAATACGGTAACAATGGATGGATTTCGTTGGGCAAGTATTACTTTACCGGAACTTTACGCGTTACCTTGGGAGATGCCACAAGTGAAGGAAAAGCAGGAAAACGAGCAATTGCTTTTGACGCAATGAAATTTGTGCCAATAACAACGCCTATTGCAAAACCAAATTTGCTGCCTTTTAAACCTGCATCTTGGGATGATAAAATAATTGTTTCCAATGTTTCCGGTACAACTACCAATAGCTCTGTTACTACAAATGACGATGTTTTTGTTGATGTGGCATGGCAAAATTCGGGAGATGCCAATGTTTCAACTTCATTTAAAGTTTTGGTATATTTGGATGGAGTTGCAAAATTTTATATGAGTCCTACTTCTGCCAATATTGGATACTACGGCTCTAAATCCGATTATAACTTAGGTAAATTATCAGCAGGATCGCATACATTAAAAATGGTTGTAGATGCTGATAATGTAGTTTCGGAAAGTAATGAAAGCGATAATGAATATTCAAGGAGCTTCACAGTTCAAAACGTATTGCCAACACAATACTTATTTGTGATTAATAAAACCGGCACCGGTAGTGGTTTGGTTGAAATAAATGGAGTTACTGAAACACTTCCTTACAGTCGTTCTTACAACGCAGGAACAGTAGTCTCAGTAAAAGCAATAGAAAACTCGGGCAGCATAGTTGGAGGTATTAGCGATGGTTCTTCATCATTAAATAATCCTTCTTATATTACGATGAATTCTGACAAATACTTAACAGTAACATTTAACCAAGCAGAACCAACAAGCTATACCCTAAATATTAATAAGTCCGGCAATGGCGTTGGTACGGTTGAGATAAACGGAGTTGCTGAAACCTTGCCTTTCAGCAGAGCATATAAAACAGGAACGGTCGTTTCGTTAAAAGCTATTGAAGGAACAGGTAGCACAGTTGGTAGTATTAGCGATGGTAATGCTTCATTAACCAATCCTGTGTCAATTACAATGTCTGCAAACAAAAATATTACTGTTACTTTCAATCAAGCAACACCAACCACCTTTGCGCTAAATATCAATAAAGAAGGAACCGGAACGGGAACCATAGAGGTTAATGGAATTGTCGAAAGTCTACCTTTTAGCAGAGCCTACATTACAGGTACGGTAGTTTCTGTTAAAGCAATTGAAGCCACCGGAAGTACAGTTGGAGGTATTAGTGATGGTGCTGCTTCATTGACAAATCCTGCTTCGATAACAATGTCTGCAAACAAAAACCTTACTGTTACATTTAATTTGGTACCAAAACCAATTGTTGCGATAAAAACACCTACTTCAAACGAAAAAATTACATCCGCAGTTTACAAAGTTTCCGGCACAAGCTCAGTAAGCGGAGGTTATATTGCCCGAGTTGAAATATGTTTAAACGAAGATGGAAATTGGAAAACAGCTAATAATGTGGGCGGCTCTTTAGCTAACTGGGAAGTATCTGCTACGTTAAGCAATTCAATTAAAAGTATATCAGCACGAGCCACTGATAACAAAGGAAACATTTCAGATGTTGTAAAAGTTAATATTACTTGCGATATACAAAGTGGTGTTTTTTGCCAGTGCCCAGTTTATGTTAGACAATTTTATAACCTAAAGCCTATGGGTAATGCCTACCAATGGATATACGCACTGCCTAACTACGGATATGAGGAAGTATTTAACCCCGCAGATGCCGAAATTGTAGTTATAGACAAAGGTGCCAACAATGGTTTGAAAGGTGATGGTATTACATACGGACATGTTGCTCGTTTGCATAATTTTACCAGCCAGACGATGCCTTATACTGTTACATTGATTGGTTCTAATCAAGGCACATTAAATAACTGGACTGAAGCTGGTTGCAGTAACGTTTCATACATGGATTATACTGTTAATTCGACAACTAAATCGTTTGTTCATTACTTTAAACGAAGCGAAAACGGTTCTAATATTGTTAATGCACCTTGGGAGTCCGTTATTCTTACAAATTCTGCTTCATTTATCGGAAAAGTAAAAATTGATGATGTATCTGCTGATGTAAACGATTTTGTAGGTGCATTTGTTGGCGAAGAATGTCGAGGCGTTGGTAGAATAATGCTCGATGATACAGGCGACGCTTTCTGTATGTTTAATATACAAGTGGAGAGTAAGGAACAGGTAACCTTCAAAATCTTTGATGCTTCTGAAGATTTAACCTATATTATAAAAGGCATGTTGGTCGAGCCCGGTCAATCGATTGGAACACCAACCGAACCTTATGAACTAAATGCATATACGACCATTAGCCAATCTATTCAATTAAAATCCGGCTGGAATTTAATTTCGTTCAACTTAATTCCTCAAGACCTGCTTCCAAAAACGTACTTCGAATCAGTACTTCAGCAAGTTATTGAAGTTAAAGACGCTTTCTCCTCCTTTAAACTGGAAAACGCGGATTTTTTTAACACGCTTAAGGAAATAAAACCCGGGTTTGGATATTGGGTGAAAATGAAAGCAGACGCTTTACTTGAAATCACTGGTCAACCTATGGAAATTAACGATGGAATTAATTTGTCGATAGGCTGGAATTTAATTGGTTATCCTAATCAGACTGAAATGAAGGTTAGAGATGCTTTCGAGGAAGTGATAAGTAAAATGCTAATTTTGAAAAATGCTACTATTAGTTTTAGCCCAACTTTTGAAGATTTTTTCAATTCGTTGCTGATTTTGAAACCCGGCGAGGGGTATTGGCTAAAAATGTCGGAAGAAATATTAAACTTTAATTTTTCAGCAATTACGACTAAGGCTTCAGTAACCCAAGAAGATTATTTGGATAATTTTAATATTCAGATTTATCCGAACAGCACGGTTTATTATTTGCATTTGCCAAAAAGCGTTCTAATAAACGAAGGCAATTACTTAACTGCTTGGGTTGGAAATGAGTGTCGGGGAGCAGGTAAAATTGTTCAAGCTAATAGCGCAAATTATTCAACCATTGTAGTAAATGGTGTTATTCCTGAAGAGGTTACTTTTAAGCTTCACGATAACATTGGCATACATAGTTCGAATACAGTTTTTAAAACTAATCCGGGCGAAACCATTGAAATTAAGAATTTCGATTTTGCAGCAAGCTTATCGGTTTCTGAAAAACTTAATGCTCAAATAAACCTGTTTCCTAATCCGAACGACGGTACAATTAATCTTGAAATGCCGACAAATTTATTAGTTGATAGAATTGAGCTAATCGATTTAAGCGGCAAAATTGTACAAACGTTTACCTATTCACCAAATGGCGTTTACGTAACGAACCTAAAAGGGTACTTTATGGTAAAAATTACAACTAACAATGGTGTTTTCACCAATAAAGTGCTTATAAAATAATTTTAGATGGGGGAATTTCCCCATCTATTTTCAAATTTTAATACCTTACTAAAATGAAAAAGCTTATATTTTTACTTATTTCCTTGTGGACAGGAAGTTTATTTGCCCAACAACCTAATTGGGTTCCACAAATTTATACAAATTCGATGAGCATAATTTCAAAAATCGAAATTGAAAATATTCCGGCAAAATCGGGCGATATTGTAGGTTTTTTTGTAGAGGAAGAGTGTCGCGGTATTGCAACCTTGCAAATAAACAACAATATAGCCTATGCAATAGCAAATGTGCAGGGCGAGAATGTTGAAACTGCCACTTGTAAACTATATAGAATAAGCGATTCAAAGATTTTAGAATCGCAAACGACAATTCAAATTAATCCGGGCGAAGAACTTGGTTCACAAACTGAACCATACTTAATTTCATTTTCTGAAACTGCTACTTTATTATTTTCAGTTTCGTTTCTTGTAACCGATATATCAATGGTGCCAATAAAAAATGCCTCTGTTAGTTTTAACAGCACTAATCAGCAAACAAATGACGAAGGTATTGTTGTTTACGAAAGCATACCAAATGGCGAATTCGGCATTGAAATTAGTCATGTCGATTACGAATCTGTAATCGAAAAAATAGTCATTTCAGATGATATTCAAAAGGAAATTATATTAACTCGGAAGAGTTTAGGGGCTTTGCCTGAGCTAAATGTTAATACAACCAAAGGCAATGCACCTTTTAAAACGATATTTACTTGGCGAAATATTGATTTAACGGTAAGCAATGTTTTGCATTTTGGCGATGGTGAATCTTTGGCAATTTCTAGTTCACAAGGTACGTACGAAAAAGTGTACTCAAGAACCGGATTATTCACTGCTGTAATCTATGCAAATAATGCATATTTAGTAGGTCAAACAATACAAAGTTTTGGGCAAAATGCTTGGATATTCAAATTTGAAAGCCTTAATAATTATAGAGGTGCTGATTTAGAACCGTCTGAAATTATACAAAATGGACGTGCGTATGGAAATCCTTCGCTCGACCCTAATTGGTACAAATGGTTTCATTGGATTTATACAAACGATATATGTGCTTCTGCCCAAGATTTCACACTTATTTTTCGTGCGAAAGTGCCTACTAACGAGGGCGGTATCTCGTGTAATGATTTAGGCTTTAATATATTAACACATAGTGGCTATTCTGTTGGTGGTGCGTTTATGTCAGGTGGCTGCTCATTTTATTCTTCAATAGGTGCCGGTAAAACTTGGCATAATGGTGGGTGCAATCCAAACGGTATTGTAAAGGATTTAAGTGCAATTACCGGCGACTTTTCTGAATATAGAATAATAAAATTAGTTGTAAAGGATAAAGTAGTCAAATTATACTTAGACGACGAATTGCGATACACTTTGGAAAATTATGAAGGTGAATTAGGCACAATTAAAGGGCTGACGTTTGCCGCCAAAGGCACAGGCAGCATTGATTACGTAAAGCTATACAACGGAAATGGTGAAATTGTATTCGATGAAGATTTTGAAGATACAACCTTTGCATCTTCCATTTGTGATAACGAGCCAAATAATGCACATTTCATTTTTCAGTCAGGAAAAGTTATAGGCTCAAATACTAAAGTTTCAGTTGTTGCAGGTAAAAATTTCCCAACTGATTATGGCGGATTTCTTGCCAACGTTAGTTTACAACCAAATTTTGCAAAAATTCTTGGTGTTTCTAATGTGAATCCGAAACTTGGAAAAGTAACTCTTACTGAAACAAGTATTATCTTGGGTGAGTCGGAAAATATGCAACCGATAGCAATAAACGAAGGCGAAAAGCTATTCGATATTAATTTAGAAATTACAGGAAAGCCGAATGATAAATTTGTAATCGAATTTTTAAACCTCGAAGCTTCAGATTTACAAGGCAATTTGATTCAGCTAACTTCTCTTAAAGGCGAATACATAATTGATGGGATTTCGATTTCCGGCAGTGTTGTTACCGACTTTAAAGTTCCTTTAGCAAATATTTCTGTTAAGCTGGATTCTGAAAACAGTTATTCTTCAATAACTGATGAAGAAGGCGTTTTCGGATTAGAAAACTTATCGAGTGGGATGTATAAAATTACGCCTATTACAGACTTAACTATAGTACTTGATTTGCTTGACGTTATTGCATACAAAGATAATTTAACTGGCACCAAAGTGTTCGCTTCACCATCAGAAGTTCTAAAAGCTAAAAACATAAAAGCTGATGGTCGAATTGACATCGCCGGTTATATTACATTAAAGCAGTATATACTTGGCAGTTTGACAAGTTTTTACGGACAAAATATTGCATATATTCCTAAAGAGCATAATCTAACTTCCATTGAGGTTGAAAACGCTGAATATCCGACAGCAATAGAAAAAGAATTTTCTGAAAATATTGAGAATGCTGATTTTATAGCTTTTGAAACAGGAAATTTTGTTTCAGATATTTCGAAGAAAAGCATGTATTCAATAAACCTATTCAACATCGGCGACGTAATTAAGACTTCTTCCGGACATTATGCGCTGCCATTTATTGCAAATGAAACGATTAATTTGCGTGGTTTACAAGCTGAAATCGAATTAAAAGCAGGTTTCAATTATCGATTTGAAGGAGGTAAAATAAACCTTTCTTCAAATGAGTACCGCTTTTTCGAAAATAAGTATAGATTTATTTTCGATAGTTCAAACGGTAAATCGATTTTTAAAGGCGACACGCTTTTTCAATTAATAACTTCTGAAAAGTTAGCTTTCGACTCGGAACTTGTGATAGCAAATGAAGGTAGTACGTTTAAATCGTTTGCTGTCGACAATAATTATAATGTGATTACGATTGCTAAATCGAATAATTCTGTTACAAGTATTCCAGATACCGGGAAAACCGGCGATATTGTTCTTTACCCTAATCCTACGACTAATTCATTAGTAATTAATTGCTTTGAAAAGTCGGATATCACAATTACTACTATAACAGGTAGAGAAGTTTTAGTTGTGAAAAATTACGAACCTTCTTCAGTTTTAGATTTAGAATTGAAAACAGGAATGTATTTATTAACGGTTAAGCCCTTAAAAAATGCGGTTTCCAAAAGTTTTAAATTAGTAATTGAATAAGTTTGTGTTTATTCCTCCCGGGGCATTCTCATCTGAGGTGCCCCTTTTTTTATTCTATTCCGGAAGCTGATATTGCGATAAAGCCTATATGTGGACACTTCTAAACAAAAAGTCATTCATTTTCAAAGGTAATGTTTTATCTTTGCCGGCAAATTTAAAATTTTTATGCGACATATTCCTGAATTTTCGTTTATTGAAAAAATAGCCGTAGTTGGGCTGGATGAGTTCTATAAGTTGAACTATTCCGACGATTTTTTAATTTGTAATTATCGCGATGGGCTAAGTTTCGAAATTATCCTGATTAAACCTTTCGAAAATTCATGGGAAATAGCAGGTAAAGAAATCAGTACTTCCGACAACTTGCGAAAATTAACTTTCTCAAGCAAAGCATACAGCACCATTGAAGAATCGATTGAAGCATATCTTACCGCTAAAAATGTGTTTAGCTCGGAAAATTCTTTGGGTTGGACTATTCAGCGGCAAAAAGATGATTATTATGCATATGAAGTAATTATTCGGCATTTCGAGAAAAAACCAACCGAATTGTCGACCCTGGCAAAATTCGAAAAATGGTTCGAACTGTATTTCGAGAATCAATTTGAATCATTGTACCAATTCCTTGTAAATGAGGTTAAAAATATACCTGACGAGTTTGTTTTAAGCCGAAACGAAGAACGACTTACGCTATTGGAAATAGCAAGCTACGAGAATAAATTGATTGGTTTACTGGAGGAAAAGCAGAAACGTTACGAAGCTAAATATAAGGATGATTTATATTTGAAACTGATAGAGCATGTAACTACACTTTATAAGAATTTAAAAGCCGAATTTCCTATTATTTACCCGAAATTGGAAATTACAACCGAAAAACGAATTGAAAAGCTAACTTGGTACCCCAATGCGAAAACGTTCTTCTATCTTTTCTACCTGCTAAAAGCAGAATCGGTAATAAGGACAGATTCGAATAGCAAAGTTTCTTATCAAAGATTAGCCGAAAATTTAATGAAAGCGTTTCAAATTCCGACAGAAAAGGGAAATAAAGAGGAATATACTGCCAAAACTTTTGCCAAAAATATTGAAGAAGCCGAGCAAAATTTTAATAACCGACATTTCGAAAAATTCAAACCCCTTGTAAAAGAACTTATTCAATTAATGAAAGAAGTAGATTAATTCTTCTGATTTCAAAAAAATAATTATGTAATTTGTACCATTATATTTGCCTTTTAATAACTTAGAAAATACCGATATAAGCAAACTTTTGAACCTAACCACCTGAACACTTCAAAATTATAGCGCCAACGGAATTTTTTCGTTTAGCATAGTAAGCAGCAAAATTTTCTACAAAGCTTCGGATATTGAAAAAGTTTTGGAAAAGAACTACAACGGAACCAAAAACTAAGCATCGTATTTTCTTTAAAAACTTTCGAACCCGGATAAATTCCAGGTTTTTAGCTTTTACCCCGTCGCACAATTCTTCTAATCCTATCGGAAATTTATTGAAATCGAATCATTTTTTCTGCAAAACATAGGAAAATTTGTTAATGAAGGTCTATTTTCCGGATTTGCGCTTCAATATTTCAATTTTCACCCCAAATTTTAATTCATTCACTAAATCTATATTCCTGTTGTACTGATAATTACATCTAAATATTAATAAGCTTGGTTCTTAGAATTTCCATAAATTCATATAGGGCTTTCTTACCCCTATATTTGCCTCATAACATTTAAAACCCTCAATTTTTATGAGTACAAGTAATGATTTTGTGAACGTTAATAAAGAATTAAAAGTGTTTCAAATTGAATTTTCAAATTCAATAAAACAAGTTTTAGCCGAGCTTGATTTCTTAAAGAAAAAAGCTTCATTCTCAGAACAATGGTTAGACAATAACGATGTAAGCAAACTTT
>JAIFNC010000105.1 GCA_020047935.1 Bacteroidota bacterium | reverse complement strand
AAACCGGAGTGGATGATTGTGCGCGTGGTGCCGGTTATTCCGCCTGAATTACGCCCACTGGTACCGTTGGATGGAGGTCGTTTTGCTACTTCCGACTTAAACGATTTGTACCGAAGGGTTATTATTCGTAACAACCGTTTGAAACGATTGATTGAAATTAAAGCGCCTGAAGTAATTTTGCGTAACGAAAAACGCATGCTACAAGAGGCTGTCGATTCGTTGTTCGATAATTCGCGTAAAGCCAATGCAGTTAAAACCGAAGCAAATCGTCCGCTTAAATCGTTAAGCGACAGTTTGAAAGGTAAACAAGGTCGTTTCCGCCAAAACTTGCTTGGTAAACGTGTCGACTATTCGGCTCGTTCTGTAATTGTTGTAGGTCCGGAATTAAAATTGCACGAATGCGGTTTGCCTAAAGATATGGCAGCCGAATTATATAAACCTTTTGTAATCAGAAAACTGATTGAAAGAGGGATTGTGAAAACCGTTAAATCGGCAAAGAAAATTGTTGATCGCAAAGACCCCGTAGTTTGGGATATTTTGGAAAACGTACTTAAAGGACACCCTGTGTTGCTTAACCGTGCTCCAACCCTTCACCGATTGGGTATTCAAGCGTTTCAGCCTAAACTTATCGAGGGTAAAGCTATACAGTTGCACCCCTTGGTTTGTACGGCATTCAACGCCGACTTCGACGGCGACCAAATGGCAGTGCATTTGCCTTTAGGTAATGCAGCCGTTATGGAAGCTCAAATGCTTATGCTCGCTTCGCACAATATTTTGAACCCTGCCAACGGTGCGCCTATTACGGTACCTTCGCAAGACATGGTGTTGGGTTTATACTATATTACCAAAATTCGCAAAAGCACGCCCGAACGTAAAGTTAAAGGCGAAGGAATGCGTTTTTACAGCGAAGAAGAGGTTATAATTGCCTACAACGAAGGACAAGTTGATTTGCATGCTGAAGTTCAGGTTCGAATTACCAATTACCGCAATGGTAAACCGGTAAAAGAAATGATGACTGCTTCGGTAGGTAGAATAATGTTTAACCGTGTAGTGCCTAAAGGAGTTGGTTTTATTAACGAATTGCTTACCAAAAAAGCATTGCGCGATATTATCAGCCGTGTACTTAAATCGCAAGGAACAGCAGCTACTGCCAATTTCCTTGATGATATTAAGAACATGGGCTACGAAATGGCATTTAGGGGTGGTTTGTCGTTTAATTTGGACGACGTAATTATTCCACCACAAAAGGATGAAATGGTAAAAGACGGTTATGCGCAAGTAGATGAGGTTACCCAGAATTATAATATGGGTTTAATTACCAACAACGAGCGTTATAATCAGATTATTGATATTTGGACACATACCAATGCTAAACTGACCCAAACCGTTATGAAACAGTTAAGCACCGATAACGGTGGTTTTAACTCGGTTTACATGATGTTGGACTCGGGCGCAAGGGGTTCGAAAGAACAGATTCGTCAGCTTTCGGGTATGAGGGGTCTTATGGCAAAACCGCAAAAGTCGGGTGCTGCAAGTGCCGAAATTATCGAGAACCCGATTCTTTCGAACTTTAAAGAAGGTTTGTCGGTTCTTGAGTATTTTATTTCAACACACGGTGCTCGTAAAGGTTTGGCCGATACCGCGCTTAAAACTGCCGATGCCGGTTACTTAACTCGTCGTTTGGTTGACGTGTCGCAAGATGTGGTTATTCGCGAAGTAGACTGCGGAACGTTACGTGGTTTGCAAGCTACTGCGCTTAAAAAGAACGAAGAGGTTGTTGAAACCTTAAGCGATAGAATTTTGGGTCGTACTTCAGTGCACGATTTGTATCATCCGCTTACCAACGAACTTATTGTTAAGGCGGGCGAAGAAATTACCGAAAGTATTGCTTCTGTTATTGACGAATCGCCAATTGAAATGGTTGAAATTCGTTCGGTATTAACTTGCGAATCGGAGTCGGGTGTTTGTGCTAAATGCTACGGACGCAACTTGGCAAACGGTCGTATGGTTCAGATGGGTGAAGCGGTGGGTGTTATCGCCGCTCAGTCAATTGGTGAGCCGGGTACACAGCTTACCTTACGTACCTTCCACGTTGGGGGTATTGCAGGTAACATTGCTGCCGAATCGAAAATTATTGCGCGCTACGACGGTTATATTGAAATAGACGAACTTCGTACCGTTGATTACGAAAATGCTGCGAATGATAAAATAACGATTGTTATCAGTCGTTTGGCTGAATTAAAACTTATTGACAGACATACCGGAATTACACTTTCAACGCATTCTATTCCTTATGGTTCTTCGTTGTTTGTTCAAAACGGACAAGATGTTACTAAAGGCAGTTTGATTTGCGAATGGGATCCGTTTAATGCTACCATTGTTACGGAAACAACCGGTACCGTTCAGTTCCATCAGTTAATTGAAGGCGTAACTTTTAAAGAAGAATCGGATGAACAAACCGGTTTGTCGGAAAAAGTAATTATTGAAACAAAAGATAAAACCAAAAACCCCGAATTACTTGTATTGAACGATAATGATGAAATTATTCGTTCGTATAACTTACCGGTAGGTTCGCACTTGGTGGTAGACAGTAACAAAAAGGTGAAAGCCGGTGAAGTTATTGTTAAAATACCGCGTGCAATTGGTAAAGTAGGCGATATTACGGGTGGTTTACCGCGTGTTACCGAATTGTTCGAAGCGCGTAACCCATCGAACCCTGCAGTAGTTGCCGAAATTGATGGTGAAATTAGCTTTGGTACCAAAATAAAACGCGGTAACCGCGAAATATTGGTAACTTCAAAATCGGGCGAAGTTAAAAAATACTTGGTTTCGCTTTCGAAACAAATATTGGTGCAAGCCAATGACTTTGTAAAAGCCGGTATTCCGCTTTCCGATGGTGCAATTACTCCTTCCGACATTTTGGCTATTAAAGGCCCAACTAAAGTGCAGGAGTATATTGTTAACGAGGTGCAAGAGGTTTACAGATTGCAAGGTGTAAAAATTAACGACAAACATTTCGAGGTTATCGTTCGTCAGATGATGCGTAAAGTAGTTATCGAGGATCCGGGCGATACCCAATTCTTAGAAAAAGAAGTGGTTGATAAACATGAAGTTGTACAAGAAAACGACCGCTTATTCGGACACAAAGTGGTGGTTGATGCCGGCGATTCTACTGCGGTTAAACCCGGTATGATACTTTCGGCACGCCAACTGCGCGACGAAAACTCGGCACTTAAACGTAAAGACTTGAAAATTATTGACGCTCGCGATTTTAAACAAGCTACCACAATTCAAGTATTGCAAGGTATAACTCGTGCAGCATTGCAAACCAAAAGCTGGTTCTCGGCAGCTTCGTTCCAGGAAACTACTAAGGTTCTTAACGAAGCAGCTATTAACGGCAAGGTGGACGATTTGCGCGGCTTGAAAGAAAACGTTATTGTTGGACACTTGATTCCGGCAGGTACCGGTCAGCGTCGTTTCCACAAGAATATTGTGGGTTCGAAAGCGCTGATGAATGCAGCAACAAGTGGAAAACATTCGGATATAATTGATTAATTTATAGAACCATGAATAACGACGCATTGGATAAGAACAGAATTAATATTGAACTCGATGAGGCTATAGCTCAAGGCGAGTATGTAAATTTAGCTGTTATTTCGCATTCGTCTTCAGAGTTTGTTATTGATGCTATTTTGCTTATGCCCGGGGTACCGAAAGCTAAAGTTAAAGTTAGGTTGATAATGACGCCGGAAAATGCAAAACGATTATTGAGTGCATTGGGCGATAATATTGGCAAGTTCGAAGACCAATTTGGCGATATTAAGCTGCATGAAGGTGGTAATAATCATGGTATTCCGCTAAATTTTGGCGGGCCGGTTGCTCAAGCATAGTTGTTTTATTTATTATATAAAGGCTGTTTCGTTTTTCGAAACAGCCTTTTGTTTTTTATTGGTAATTTATTATTCAGTTAAAAAGCATAAAAGGCACTAATTATAGAAGTTTACGCTGAATTTGCCAATAAAGAGCCTATGCTTTTTTTAATTGACTGAAAGACTTGGCATTTAGCAAACGGAATTAAGAATCGACCACCATGGTTTTTGATAAAACATCATGCAAGCCGGATTTAGTCGAGCTAAAAAACGACAACTGTTCAAAAGGAATAAATCGGCATGCCGAGCGAATTAAAACGGTTTTCAACTTTGGCTTTTCGCCATTTTCGGTTACCACTTTGGTTTTGGTTATGTATTTGGCAATAGTTCTGCCGGTGTAGTATTCTAGGGTTGTAAAGTATATCATTCCCGCAATAAAACCTAACAGGTAATTTACCAATTTATTATCTTCATCAAATATATAAAGCGAGTCGGGCGCTAAAATAACCAACAAAATTCCGAGCACCATGCCAAAAACAATACTGAAGGCAAAATAAAAAATAAGGTCGAGTAAAAAGTTGGCAAAACGTTTTTCGATACTTGCCGGAATAAGCTTTGGTTTACTGTTGTAAGCTAAATTCGAATTGTTGGCTTCCTGCATTTCGTCTTCAAACGATTCGCAGCTTAAAATAAAATTTGCCGGCTTATCAGTCAACCCGCAAACCGGTTCGAAGTAAGCATTCGACTTCCGGTTTTTACATACCGCGCAAAAACTCAATCGTTCTTCCTGTGTCATTTTTTTGTTCTTTTTTTGAAAGCTATAAAATTTGTGTGGAGTTCTACTTTACGAAGTTAGGCTTTTAATGTTTTCTTAACCTCTTCGAGGTTTTTAAAGCAGAAACTGAACTTCGTAACGTAGTATTAAATAAAAAAAACAGATTTCAGCAAACAAAATTTAGTGTTTTCAATACTTAATTCGCTGAAATCTGTTTCAGTTATTTCAAATCCGACTTCTTATTTATGTCATCTGAAAACTAATATAAATGCTTTTCGGCATGGTACGACGAACGCACCAGCGGACCGCTTTCAACCACCTTAAAGCCAATTTCTAAGCCAATTTTCTTAAATTCGGCAAACTTTTCCGGAGTTACAAACCTATCCACGGGCAAGTGCTTTTTGGTAGGTTGAAGGTACTGACCAATGGTTACAATTTGTACCCCGACTTTAAACAAATCGTGCAATGTTTCCACCACTTCGTCGTCGGTTTCGCCAATACCGAGCATAATGCCCGATTTGGTAATGCAGCCCAGACTGTGTAAGGTTTGCAAGGTTTGCAAACTTCGGTCGTATTTGGCTTGTACGCGCACCAATTTGGTCATTCGGCGTACCGTTTCAATATTATGCGAAATAATTTCGGGCTTTGCATCGGCAACTATTTTTATTTGCCATTCTTGCCCCTGAAAATCAGGTACCAAAGTTTCAATCGTAACTGTTGGATTTTGTGCTTTAATTTCGCGAATTGTTTCTGCCCAAAAACCGGCACCGCCGTCGGGTAAGTCGTCGCGGTCAACCGAGGTAATAACTGCGTGCTTCAGTTTCATGATTTTAATCGAATTGGCCACTTTCTTAGGTTCATCCATATCAACAGGCAGTGGTTTTCCGGTAGCAACATTGCAAAACCTGCACGAACGGGTGCAAATATTGCCCAAAATCATAAAGGTTGCTGTTCCGGCTCCCCAACATTCGCCCATATTAGGGCATTTGCCGCTTTCGCAAATGGTGTGCAACTTGTGTTCTTTAACCAAATCGCGCAAATTCATAAAAACTTTTCCCGTAGGTAAGTTTGTTTTAAGCCATGCCGGCTTTTGTATCTTCGATACCTTGTTTTCTTCCATGGTAAAATGCTAAAAATTTATTCGCCGACAAAATTAATGAATCGATTCTGTTATTCCATTCTTTTCAAAAAAAATTAAAACTAAATTGAAATTATGACAAATATCAGCTTTTTAACAAAAATAAAACACTGTGTACGCATAATAAAAAGGTGTTTTAAAACACATTTCATTCCTATAAATAATTAATTTTCATAAACATATACATTTTTCAAAACTAAAAATTGTTTTTCAAAATATTTAACCTACATTTATAGGCTAACTTTAATCAAAACATACTTATGAAACGAATTTTATTATTTGCAATTATTGCAGTAAGCAGCTTTCCGCTTTTTGCAGGTGGTATGCAGCACAACACCAACCAAAGTGCGCAGTGGGTTCGTACCTTATCGCGCGATGCAACCACCGAAATTGATGCGGTATTTTTTAACCCTGCCGGTTTAACCAAATTGGCCGACGGTTTCCATTTTTCGTTGCACAGCCAAAC
>JAIFNC010000037.1 GCA_020047935.1 Bacteroidota bacterium | reverse complement strand
AGTAATGTGCTGGGAAATTTAATGAATGAAAAGCGAAAAGCATTGTTCGAAACCGAAGGCTACTATACTAAATATGCCGAACGTACTGCTTTTAATGCCTACATCGACCATTCGGTGCGAATCAATAATTTTATGATTTCGGCGGGTGGTTCAGGTAATTATTATTTTAATTCGCCATTTGGTTTGCAAACTGCATTTGGTTCGGAATTGGCTTATAATGTTGGTAAAAGGATTAAGCTGTATGCTTCAGGTAATCAGTCGTTTAGAGTGCCAACTTACACCGATTTGTATTATAGCGGACCAACGAATGTAGGAAATCCAACCTTGGTTCCTGAAACTTCGTTTACTGCTGAATCCGGCTTAAATATTTATTTAAATAATTGGAATGTAAATACTTCCGTTTTTAACCGTTGGGGTTATAATTTAATTGATTGGGGTAAAGAAAATGCGGCATTGCCAAAGTATACCTCAATGAATTTAACCGAAGTGCAAAGCCTCGGTTTCGATATTTCTGCTTCATATAAACCGCAGCCCGGCAATGGTAAAATAGCTGCAATCCATAATTTTACCATTTCTTATTCTTATATTGAAAATACAAAAGAAAGCGGTGACTACATTTCGTACTACGTTATGGATAATCTTAAACATAAGTTTTCAACTACCTTAAAACATGCTATTTACAAAAAAATGAGTGCAAGTTGGACGGTAGTTTATCAGGATAGGGCAGGAAAATATACAAATTTTGTATCGAATGTTGAAACTGAGTATGCACCTTTTTGGCTTATCGACGGTAGGTTATTTTATGGTATAAAAAACTTCGATATGTATTTGGAAGCTAATAATTTACTGAATACTTCATATTACGATTTAGGTAATGTACCGCTCCCCGGTCGTTGGATTAAATTGGGAGTTTCGTATAAAATTAAATTGAAATAACTTAAAAATTTGGCTATTAACTTTAGCTATAAAAAAAAACAACCGCACCAAAAAAGAGCGGTTGTTTTTTTATAAGGTATGCTTATTTGAAATTTCGAACTTACATCAGTTCAATTAAACCTTCGAAATCCAAATCGTATTTGCCGGCATGAATACCGTAACTTTCGGCAATTTTGCCTTCCTGAACTTTGTAAGTGCAATGCTCGCCTACAATTCCTGAAAATAAAATAGGATATCTTTTATTTTCGGGAGTAATTAGAATAATCTCAGCCAAGTTTTTATGTTTTGTTCTGCCAACCAAATTGGTGTGGCATAGTGGGCAATATAGCTTAACAAATTCGCCATCGCGCAGCTCAAAATTTTCGTTTTTGGCTACATTGTAGTTGCCCAGTTCGGCGCTTAGGCATACCAAACCGCGGATGCCGCTTTCGCTTTCGGCGGTAAAAACTATCTGATTACTTGTGCTTATATAACCCTGACATTGTGGGCATTGAAATTGATTCATAAAATTAGAATTTAGTTTGTAAATGTTCTCTGTTTGTTCACGAAATATGTGCTATAAAATTACAAAAAATAATTCAATATTTACGTTTTTTTTTAGCAGAAATGCCTATTTTTCTATAGATTTTTGCAACTTTGTACAAATTTATAAAACCTATCCTATGAAAGTTTCGGTACGACTCGATAAACTGCGTTTGCTAATGAGTGAAAATGGCATAAGTGCTTGTATTTTACCATCTTCCGACCCACATGGAAGCGAATATTTGGCTGACCATTGGCAAACTCGTGCATGGTTTTCGGGTTTTACCGGCTCGGCAGGTTTGTTGGTGGTTGAAACCGAGCAAGCCGGTCTTTTTACCGATACACGCTATTATTTACAAGCCGAAAAACAATTACAGGATTCCGGAATTGAGTTGTTTAAGCTCGATATACAACCCGATTATATTACTTGGCTAACACAGCAGTTGAAACAGGGCGATGTAGTGGCAGTTTGGGGTGAGGATATTGCAGAAGGTGAATATAATAAACTGAACAGTAAGTTGGCAGATTCAGGAATAAGAATGATTTCGGATTTCGATTTTATAACTCCGATTTGGACTGACAGACCTGCCATTCCGCAAACGCAAACTTTTGTGCACGAATTGGCTTTTACAGGTGCATCTGTTGACGAAAAATTGGCTGCAGTTCGTAATCAAATGAACATTAAAAAGGCAGAATATCAGCTATTTACGGCATTGGACGAAATTGCTTGGCTTTTTAATATTCGCGGAAACGATGTAATGTACAATCCGGTTTCGGTGGCTTATGCGGTGGTTGGTTTAAACGATGCTATGTTATTTATAGAGCAGCAAAAATTGACTTCCAACGCCAAGGAAATGCTTGAAAATGCTGGCGTTTCGGTGCTTAAATACAATGATGTTTATACGTTTGTTGCAAATTTGAAACAAAGTGTGCTTTTCGATGTAGCCAAAACTAATCATCGTATAGTGAGTGCATTACGCCCCGGAATAAAGCGAATAACTGCAATTTCTTCGGTATCGGAGCTAAAAGCTTGCAAATCGGTACACGAAATTGAACAGATTAAGCAAATAATGGTCGACGATGGAGTGGCTATGGTTCGTTTTCTGCAATGGTTAGAAATTGCAGTTTCCAACGAAATGGTTACAGAAATTAGTGCTGCGGCTAAACTGCACGAATTTCGCAGAATGTCGGAACTTTTTATGGGCGACAGTTTTAATGCCATTTCCTCGTATAAGGAACATGGCGCCATTGTACATTATAGCCCGACTATTGAAACCGATTCGGCATTGCGAGCCGACGGCATTTATTTGATTGATTCCGGCGGGCAATATTTAGGCGGCACAACCGACATAACTCGTACTATTTCGCTTGGAAATGTAAAAAGTGTGGAACGATTGCACTTTACACTGGTTCTAATCGGAAATATTAATTTGGCAATGGCCATGTTTCCGGAAGGAACACGCGGTTACCAACTGGATATTTTGGCACGTAAAGCCTTGTGGGAGTACGGTTTAAATTACGGACACGGAACCGGGCACGGAGTAGGTTATTTTTTAAATGTGCACGAAGGACCACAAAGCATTAGCCCGAGGTTAATTGATTACCCGATTAAAAAAGGGATGCTAATTTCCAATGAGCCTGCTTTTTATGTAGAAGGCAAATACGGCATACGAACCGAAAATTTGATGGTAGTGGTAGAAGCTGAAGAAACAGCGCACGGAAAGTTTTTGGAATTTGAAACGGTAACACTTTGTCCTATTGATACGCAATTGATTGATAGAGATTTACTTTCGGATGCCCACCGAAGTTGGCTAAATTCGTATCATTCGAAGGTTTTTGATGAATTGGCACCAAAACTAACAGAAATAGAGCGCGAATGGCTGGAAATAAAAACTGCTGCTATATAATATATACGTGTGCGGCTCAGCTTACAATAAAGTTTGGGCTTTCTAAACTTTGTTTGTTATAAAGCAGTTCGTTTTTTGTTGAAACATCGAACACCGTTTTACCGGCATATTTTGCAATGGCATGCCCGGCAGCGGTGTCCCATTCCATACATGGCGAAAATCGCGGATAATAGTCGGCACTGCCTTCAGCCAACAGGCAGAATTTCAGCGAACTACCCAAGTATAGCACTTCGGCATTCGGGTGAAGTTGTTTTAGTAAATCAACTTGCCTTGCCGTTTCTTTTTTTTCTGAAGAACGGCTTCCGATAATGCGGGGTACGGTGCGTTCAGTTGGTAAGGGCAGTTTTTGCGAAATGGCAAGTAGTTCCTCCAACGTTGAAGGAAAAACCGATTGCGACAAGTCAAGTTTGTACGAACCTATGCTTTCTTCGGCAAAATAAAGCAATTGTTTGGCAGGTAAGTAAATAACTCCCAAAATTGGTAAGTTTATATCAATAAATGCAATATTAACAGAAAATTCGCCATTTCTTTTTAAAAACTCTTTAGTCCCGTCGAGTGGGTCAATAAGCCAGTAGTTGGTAAAATGCCTGCGAGTTTCGTAGTCCGGTATTTCAGTTTCTTCATTTATTATAGGAAAGCCAAGAGGCATAAGTGCTTCATTAATAAGTTTTCCGGCAGTAATATCGGCTTCCGTAACCGGACTTTGGTCGGCTTTATAGCTTGCCGAAATATTTTGCGCATAAAAATACATAATAGTTTTGCCGGCATCGAGGGCGGTTTTTATGGCAGTATATAAAATTTCGGGTAGCATTGTTTTCATGGTAATTTTACGTATTTTTATGCAACCAAATTTAACATTTTATTTTATTTTTGTGCGTATTTTTTGCAAATTGTTTCAAAAGAAAACAATTTCAACGTAAAGAAAATAGTTAACGAAATTTTTATGATATTACTAACAGGTTGTGCCGGTTTTATTGGTTTTCATTTAGCTGCCGAGTTGCTTAATCGGGGCGAAGCACTTATTGGTTTCGATTCGTTGAATGATTATTACGATATAAGCCTTAAATACAGCAGGTTAGCAGAACTTGGTATTAACAAAACTGCAATTTCTGACCATTTACCGGTGCAAAGTGCGAAGTACCAAAATTTCAGGTTTATAAAAGGAAATTTGGAGGACTTGGAATTTATTCGCACCATGTTTTCAACCTATTCGTTCAAAAAAGTGGTGCATTTGGCTGCACAAGCCGGCATACGACATAGTTTAAATTTTCCGCGCGAATACTTGAATGCCAATATAATAGGCTTTTACAATTTGTTGGAAACGGTGGCTGATGCAAAAATTGAACATTTTATATATGCAAGCAGTTCAAGTGTTTACGGAAATTCGAACAGCATTCCGTTTAATGAAGAAGAGCGAAATGATTTTCCGTTGAGTATGTATGCTGCTTCAAAAAAAACAAACGAACTGTTAGCCCATGCATTTTCGACCACCAAAGGTTTAAGAACTACCGGTTTGCGTTTTTTTACCGTGTACGGGCCTTGGGGACGACCCGATATGACTCCGTTTTTGTTTACCGACGCTATTTTGAAAGGTTACCCAATAAAACTATTTAACGAAGGCAACCTGTCTCGCGATTTTACCTATATTACAGATATTGTGCATGGAATTTTGTTGGTTGTAAATACTATAAGCAGAAACGAACCGTTTGAAGTTTTTAATATAGGAAACGGAAAACCGGTTGAGCTATTCGATTTTATTGGCGAACTTGAACAGGCGTTAGGTAAAAAGGCAGTTATTGATTTGCTACCTAAACAAATAGGCGAGTTGGACAATACCTGGGCAAATACTTCGAAATTTGAAATTGCCTACGGTTTTAAATCGAGTGTTGGAATTAACACGGGAATTACTAATTTTGTGGCTTGGTATCGCGATTTTTATAAAATATAACATATGGAACAAATTCAAATGGTTGACTTAAGAAGTCAGTACTTGAAAATAAAAGATGAAATAGACGCAGCAATACATGAAGTTATTGATACAACAGCATTTATAAAAGGGCCTGCAGTTGCCGATTTCGAAAAAGCGCTGCAAAAATACACCGGCGTTAAACATGCTATTGGTTGTGCCAACGGTACCGACGCTTTGCAAATAGCACTTATGGCTTTGGGCGTAAAACCGGGCGACGAGGTTATTGTTCCTACCTTTACTTTTATTGCAACGGCCGAAGTTATTGCCCTACTTCAACTTAAACCTGTTTTTGTTGATGTATATGCCGATACTTTTACCATGATACCCGAACAAATTGAAGAAGCAATTACGCAAAACAGCAAAGTTATTATTCCGGTGCATTTGTACGGACAATGCGCCGATATGCAAGCTATTTTGGAAATTGCCGATCGACATAATTTATTTATTGTTGAAGACGCCGCGCAAGCTATTGGTTCGGAATATGTTTTTTCTGACGGTACGGTGCGGCAAGCAGGTTGTATAGGGCACATAGGCTGCACTTCGTTTTTCCCTTCGAAAAACTTGGGGGCATTTGGCGATGGCGGAGCGTTATTTACCAATTCAGATTTATATGCCGAAAAAATTCGTTCCATCATAAATCATGGTTCGAAAGTGAAATATTTTCATGAAGAAATAGGAGTAAATTCGCGATTAGATACTTTGCAAGCCGCAATTTTAAATGTAAAGCTTAAGTATTTGGATGAATATGCTAAAGCCAGACAAGAAGCTGCGATGTATTTCATCAGTATACCATTAAAATTGATGCCGGTAAACGTGAAGCATTTAAAAATTTCCTTTCACTAAAAGGAATTCCGTGCATGGTGTACTATCCGGTGCCTATGCATTTGCAGGAAGCCTACAAATTTTATGGTTATAAAAAAGGCGATTTGCCTATAAGCGAAGAACTTTCGCACTCGGTAATTTCGTTGCCTATGCACACAGAACTTAGCACTGAGCAACTCGAATATATTTGCAACTGTGTGAAAGAGTTTTTTCACAATAGATAACAGGTTGAAAACTAAAAAACTTAAATTGAAAAGCATGTCGGAAAATACAGCATATTTTGCACACGAGTCGGCATATATCGACGATAATTGTAAGATTGGACAAGGAACAAAGATTTGGCATTTTAGTCATGTAATGTCGAACTGTACCATTGGAACTAATTGTAATATAGGACAAAATGTCGTTATTTCGCCCGAAGTGGTTTTGGGAAATAATGTTAAGATTCAGAACAATGTTTCGATTTATACCGGAGTAATTTGCGAAGACGATGTGTTTCTTGGCCCGTCGATGGTATTTACGAATGTAATTAACCCTAGAAGCTCGGTAAACCGACGCGGGCAGTACGACAAAACGCTGGTAAAGCGAGGTGTAAGTATAGGTGCCAATGCTACCATTGTTTGTGGCAATACGCTTGGCGAATGGGCATTTGTTGGCGCAGGCGCAGTAATTACCAAAGATGTTAAACCCTACGCACTTATGGTAGGCAATCCGGCAAAACAAATAGGTTGGATGAGCGAATTTGGACACAGATTACATTTTGATGCGCAAGGAATAGCAATTTGCGAAGAAAGCAAAGCAAGCTATAAATTGGAAAACGGATTGGTTTCAAAAATTTCAGCATAAAATAGCCTCGATCCGGAAACGACTTGGTAGCAGCAATGGATGTGTTTGATAGCGTGGGAATTATTGATAGTTTTTTTCCTAAGGCCGATTTTTTTACCGAATTTGAGCGTTTCGACAGGCATACCGATAAACTGCGACGAAAAGGTTCGCCGATTGACTATGTAAGCATTTGTACCCCAAATTATTTGCACGATTCGCATATTCGCTTTGCTTTGCGTAACCAAGCCGATGCTATTTGCGAAAAACCATTGGTGCTTAATCCTTGGAATGTGAACGCATTGCAAGAAATTGAAATTGAAACCGGTAAAAAAGTAAATACCATTTTGCAATTGCGGTTGCATCCGAACTTATATAACCTCGCGCGGTAATTGGTATTTCCGCAGTTGGAAATCGATTCAGGAAAAATCGGGAGGTATAGCCACCAATATAGGAATACATTTTTTCGATATGCTAAGTTGGATATTCGGCGAACCGGTAAGCAGTACCGTGCATCTTAATTCGCCCGATACCGCAGGTGGCTTTCTTCAACTTAAAAGAGCTCGCGTAAAATGGTTTATGAGTTTAGATTATAACACCATACCTGAGGAAGTAAAAAATCGCGGACAAAGAACTTATCGATTAATTACCGTAAACGGTGAAGAATTAGAATTTAGCGAAGGATTTACCGATTTGCATACCGAAAGTTATAAAAAAATTCTTGTAAACGAAGGATTTAGTCTGTCGGATGCTTTTAATAGTATTCAAATTGCCTACGATATAAGAAATAAGCAAGTTTCGCCACTTATTTCCGATTATCATTATATGCTCAAAAATTTGAACAAATAATATTGTTTTTCAATTGCTTGCTAACTAAACTT
>JAIFNC010000219.1 GCA_020047935.1 Bacteroidota bacterium | reverse complement strand
CAAATTGCCTTTTTGGTGCTTCGTTTGAAGTTCTTCGGCTTGGGCTTTCGGTTCTTCTTGCCGGGTTTTCGCCCGAAGGTTTTCGGTTCGAGTTTTCGCTTTGCGCACGATGGTTTCGTGCTGCGTGGTTGGGTGCAGTTTTTTTGCACAAACTGCGTGCGTTATGACACAGAAAACGGAGAAACGAAGTAAATTGGTTGGCTAACGATAATTTTTTTCAAAATAAAAATTGGTACGACACATATTGGCTTGGTCGAAACCTAATTTTGCAGCAATAAAAGGAAAGCCGAAAACTTTTAGAGTAGGCAAAATTTTAAAAATTATACAAATGAATATTTTAAGTAAATTAATTGGAATCATCGCTTTTGTTATTATGTTATTAGGACTGATGCCTTTATTGGGTTTATTAAACCTTATTGCATTGCCAATAGCCATATTAGGCTTAATTATAGGGATTTTCGCAAAAAATAATGGAGGTTTAATACTTAATAGTTTTGTTATTATAGTTGCAATAATGCGTTTATTTGTAGGGGGCGGAGTATTTTAATTTCTTCCGTAATAAATATACTTTGTAATATCGTATATAATCTATACCTTTAAATTCCAAAATAAGCCAATCATTTTAATTGCTTGTGCGGAATTGTTTTTGATACATTTGAAAACGTAATATATTATACTATGAGTGTTTTAATTGAAAAAAGCATTGAGGAACTACATGGAAAGCATTTTAATATTCCATCCTATCAACGCGGTTATCGCTGGAATGACCAACAAATAACGGATTTGTTAAATGATGTTTGGGAGTTTACCCAAAAGCTGAACAAAAAGCCGAGTGAGTGGTATTGCTTGCAGCCGATAGTTTTGAAACAAATAGAAAATGAAATTGTTTATGATGTTATTGACGGACAACAACGCTTAACGTCAATCTTTTTAGTATTAAAATATTTAGAACCCGAAAATTTCTTTAATATTGAATATGAAACAAGAAATACAGGAAACAGTAACAGTAAAGAATTTTTAGAAAATATTTATGCAAAAACAAATATAGATTCAAAAGCTAATATTGATTATTTCCACATTTATAATGCCTATCATACAATAAAAAAATGGTTTGAAACCAGCGAAAATAAAAAAGAAGCATTTAAGAATACTTTTCTTAAAAACACCAAAGTAATATGGTATGAAGTAAGCTCAGTAAAAGAGGAAAAAGATGAGATTGATATTTTTTCTAGAATTAATATGGGCAAAATACCATTGACAAATGCAGAACTAATAAAAGCTCTATTTCTTAATAACTCAAATTTCAAGGATTCAGATATAGAGAAAATTAGATTAATACAGTTAGAAATTGCATCAGAATGGGATAGAATGGAATACTCATTGCAAAATGACGAATTTTGGTATTTCATAAATAATTCCGAAAATATATATCCAACACGTATAGAGTTTCTTTTTTATACTATGTATTCAATTGCAAAATCAGAATGTTCTGAAGCAAAGTATAGAAAAGAAAAAAGAATACAAGACAAAGATGAAATTAATGAGAGAAAAGTTGCCGGTAATTTAACGTTTGATGAGAAATACGGGATAGATGAATATCCGACATTCCGTTTCTTTTCAGAGAAATTTAAAAAAAATAATTCAGACGAAATTAATACCAACTGGAAAGAAATTAAAAGAATATTTCAAACTATTCAAGAATGGTTTAACGACAGAGAATTATATCATAAAATTGGATATTTGATTTCAGTCGATACAAAATTAAAGGAATTGTTAAAGGAATTGGAAAATAGGAAAAAACAAGATTTTAGGAAAATGCTTGATGATAAGATTGTGGAAAAAGTTAAATGTGGCAATCTGGAAGAATTAGAATATGGAAAAGATAACACGCTAATTACAAACATACTTTTGTTACATAATATTTCCTTAACTCTTAAAAATAGAAATGAATTACAACGATTTCCTTTTAGTAAATATAAAAACAAAAAAGATGGTTGGAGTTTAGAACATATTCATGCACAAAACTCAAAAGAAATTCATGAAAGAAAAGACTTTATTGCTTGGTATAATTCGATTGATAAAGAATTTAAAAATGAAATACCTAAAGAATTGGTGGATGAAATTTCTAAACTCGTTGAACAAGAAAATGATAGTCAAATTAACATACCTGAACTTATAAGTAAGATTTCAGCATTCTTTGGTGAGATAGATTTACATACTATTGACAATCTTGCGTTGTTATCAAAAAACGATAATTCGTCTTTAAACAATAGTATTTTCCCTATAAAGCGTAATAAAATTATTGAACTTGAAAAAAATGGTTCATTTATTCCAGACGCAACAAAACAGGTTTTTCAGAAATATTTTGATGGATGTACAAAACAACTTAGCAAATGGGAAAATGACGATAGAAAAGCTTATTTGAATGATATTAAAACTAATTTATTAATTTTTAGCACTAAAAATAATGAAAACTGAAAGAATCGCAAATATTGCAGCAGCAATTCAAGATAAAGACGGTAAAGTTGAAACGAACAAATTAATCGACCGTTTGCAATCCACTTCATTTTGTGAACTGATTAATGATTATCGAATTGAAATCCCAATAATCCAGCGCGATTATGCACAAGGGCGCAATAACGAAAAAACAAATAAAATAAGAAATAGTTTTCTTGATAGTTTGATAACTGCTATTACTAAAAAGGAAAAAATTGAATTAGATTTTATCTACGGAAGTGTTGATAAGGATGTTTTCCAACCTTTAGACGGACAACAACGATTAACTACACTGTTTTTATTACATTGGTATATTGCCTTAAAAGCAAAATTTCTAAATGAGGAAACCAAGCAAATTCTTTCGAAATTCACTTATGAAACCCGAATATCATCAAGAGAATTTTGTGAACAATTGGTTTGGAATGGCGATAAATTAGGAGTCGGTGATACTATCAGCAAACAAATAATTGATTCTTCATGGTTTTACTTATCATGGCAAAAAGACCCGACCATAGATGCAATGCTTAGAATGCTGGATGCAATTCAGGAGCAAATAACAGAAGAACTAAATTTTGCTACTTTATGGAAAAATTTAATTGACATTAACTCGCCCATTACTTTCCATTTCATAGAATTAAAAGAGGTAGGCTTAACCGACGATTTATATATTAAAATGAACGCAAGAGGTAAACAACTTACCGATTTTGAAAACTTTAAAGCACGATTTGAGAAATATATTGAAGAAGAAATATATAAGAAAGATGAATCTGGAGAATATATAAAAGAGAATGGCAAAAAAATTATATTAAAAGATAATTGGGAAGCTGATTTAAAAGACAAACCTAAAGAAACTTTTTCCCATAAAATTGACACCACTTGGTCTGATTTGTTTTGGAAACACCGAGGCGAAGATAATGCTATTGATAATGAAATGCTGAATTTTATTGCCGGAATTGCAATTCTTCGTTATGCAACAGAGCAACACATTCATGATAAAATAAAGAAAACTGTTATTGATAGTATTGAAAACAAAACTGAAAATAAATCATTATCAGACAAATTATTTATTGAACGAAGAATTAAGATTCTTCATGAAAATCATAATAAAGTTGAGCCGGAAGATTTTCCAAATAAGGAGGCATTTGATTATTTGAAAGAATGTTTTGAAATCTATTCTTCTAATGATAACAGCTTTTTAACTCCGAAAGATTTGCTACTTTGGAATTATTGCGAACGAAAAAAAGTAAAAATTAATGAAACTGATGCGGAGGTTGATAATTCATTATTTATCGAATTCATTAAAGATAAAAACATAACTTATAGCCAAAGGGTATTGGTTTACGCACAAACTGAATATTTAAGAAAAGCCAAGAATATTGTAGTCGAACAGAATTTGTCTGATTGGATAAGAGTGATTCGTAATATTGTTGAGAACAATGAAATAAATAATGATACATTTATCAGTGCGATTGGATTGACAAAAGAGTTTTCTTCCGGTTTTTCGGCTATTTATGTATATTTATCCGGCAATCAATTAAAATTAGATTCAGGTTTTGCAAAAGAACAAGTAAATGAAGAAATAGCAAAAGCTAAAATAATAAACAAAGAACCAGATGCAAAAAGAATAATTCACGAAACCGAAAATACTGATTTCTGCAAAGGGAGAATATCTTTTGCTCTTTATTGTATTGGTTATGATATTAAAAAAGATGATTCCGGAATATTTAATATTAGTGAATTAGAAAAAATTCTAACCGTAATTAATAAAAATTTTCCGGATATGAATCAGAAACTATCCGATGACTTCAAAAGAGCTTTCTTAACAATTAGAGAAAATAACTATTATGAAGTATGGAGAAGATGGTCATATAGTTTTGATTGCTACAAAGCGTGGTTATTAAATACAGTTAATGATTTAAAACATCATTTTTCAAAAAGTGATAGTTGGGAAAGAGATTATTTGAAAGATTTATTTTTGGAACTTAGTAAATTTAATTTAACTCAAATAGTTGATAATTATCATATTCCTGATGGTATGCCAAAATGGAAAATAAGATTAATTAAAGAATCAAATTTAATTAAAGGATCAACATTTATTCTTTATAATAAAGTATATTGTAAATTAGCTTGGCAACAAAGACCTAGCAGAGAAGACCAAGTTATTATGATAGAATAAATATTTTCAACGGTCATTCTATATTTTTTATCTTGAATATAGAGTAATAGAAATTAGATAAAATCAGACTACGACACATCCTGTCGTAGTCTCTATCTACCTTTCAAAAAAAAACAAAATTATGGAACAAAACGTGAAACTCAAATTTGTGCTGTCAATTTTTATGAATTCAAAACGGAAACAAACAAAATGAGTTTTATAAAAATAAAAAATACATGTCGAAAAAGGAAGCTATTGCCCGTTATAACCTGATAATTAAAAAGCTGCGAAAACACCCTGCGTCGTTTGCTGAAATTGCCGACTATTTGGCGCTTGAATCGGAATTGCAGGAATACAACTTCAATGTTTCGCAACGTACATTCCAGCGCGATATTAGCGACATTAGCTCTATTTATCATATTGATATTCAATACAATTTTTCAACAAAAGTTTATTATATTGAATACGATGATCAACCTGAAATAAGCGAACGAATTTTTGAAGCTTTCGATACCTTTAATGCGTTAAATATCAGCGACCGACTTTCGGATTTTATTCATTTCGAAAAACGTCGTCCGCAAGGAACCGAAAACCTATACGGCTTAATGCATGCCATTAAGAATAAAGTTCAAATTTCGTTTTCGTATCATAAATTTTGGGAAGAAGAAGCAAGCTACCGAACCGTAGAACCATATGCGCTCAAAGAATTCAATAATCGTTGGTATGTTCTTGCCAACGATTTGAAAGATAAAACGGTAAAAAGCTTTGCTTTAGACCGTTTATCGGAGCTTGAAATTGCGCATAGAAAATTTCAGTTGCCAAATAATTTTAATGTAAATGAACATTTTAAATATTGCTTTGGCATAATAAGTCCAAACGAACAACAACCGCAGGAAATTATTTTATCGTTTACCCATTTTCAGGGAAAATACATAAAAACATTGCCTTTGCATGAAACACAGGTAGTATTAAAAGATAACAACGACGAACTGCTTATAAAACTCACCTTATTCATTACTCATGATTTCCTAATGGAAATTTTATCGTTTGCCGAAAATGTAAAGGTTATTAAGCCAACTGATTTAATAGAACAAGTTAAAAATTCCTACAGCAGTGCTTTAAAACAATATTAAATTTTCGTTTTTTTTTATCGTGTTGCCTTCTTAATCTCAAATTGCCTTTTCGGTGCTTCGTTTGAAGTTCTTCGGCTTGGGCTTTCGGTTCTTCTTGCCGGGTTATCGCCCGAAGGTCGTCGGTTCGAGTTTTCGCCAGAAGTTCGTCGGCTTGGTGCGGCATGATTTGCAGCAGGTCGGGGGCGCGAATGTCCGGCATTTTGCCTTCTGCCTTGTTGGCTCACAATTTTTTCGGGGTGAAAATCCATCATCGGATATAAATGATCGTCAATAACTTCAATTCGTTTCGAAATAAGTCGTTCTACATCGCGCAAAAAAGCTTTCTCTTCGGCATCGCAAAAAGAAATGGCAGTACCTTTGGCGCCGGCTCTTCCGGTTCGCCCAATGCGGTGTACGTAGGTTTCGGCAATGTTCGACATTTCAAAATTGATAACAAATTCCAACTCGTCCACATCAATACCGCGCGCTGCAATATCGGTAGCCACCAAAA
>JAIFNC010000121.1 GCA_020047935.1 Bacteroidota bacterium | reverse complement strand
TTGTTCAATTTAATTTGTTCAATTTAAAAATATTGTACTTTTACAAAAAAAAATCCGATGCTTAAAACTTGGCGGTTTTCATCGGATTCAAGTGACAAAAATTATGGAGCAAAGTTACGAAAAATATTTTGAATTTGATAACGATTTAAGCGACGATTTTAAGGAATGTCAAGAGAATGAGGTTTTGGGTTCTTTTGGTTCTGTATGGCCACAAAAACAGACAAATTTTAAACCTTTCTTAGAGGTCGGAATTTCACAAGTCCAGAATATAAGTAAAAATGCAGCCAGTCTGATAGAATCAGGCTTTGAGGTTACAAATGAAACAACGTTTCAATACATAGAACAGCGCAAAAAGCAGTACGAGCTAAAAAATTATATCGCTGCGCTGTTACCTACGAATAGAATAAAAGTCTGTAATAAATATACGCTCCCGACAGTTACGGCGGTTAAAATTGGGAGGTCGGAGGCAAATAAATTGCGTTACTCGGGTTTAATGTCTTGCGGTCAGTTTTCTTGCTGTCCTCATTGTGCTGCAAAAATAGGTACTTCACGCAGGCAAACAACAGACGAAATAATACAAGAGCAATTACGACAAGGCAAACGAATTGAATTTGTAACCTTTACAATCGAACATGAAGTAAACGACGATTTGATAAATTTAAAGAAAATTATACAAACGTCGTGGCGTGCCATGTCGATACATAGAACTTATAAAAACATAGGTTACAAAGATTATATAAAAACCATTGAAAACACATACGGAGTAAACGGTTTCCATCCTCATATTCACATACTTTATTTTCATTATTATACAGACAAACAAATAGAATCAAAGCGTAAACAATTGTTTGAAATTTGGGCGTCTACGGTTAAAAAATACTCTGGTCGGGAGTGTTCTTCCTTGGGTTTTAAAGCTACCGGATTTACAAAAAACGATTTAGCGGAGTATTTAAATAAATTAGGCTTTCCGGATAGTAATAAAAAAGAACTAAAGTTAATAAAATCAAGGCATCAGGCAAAAAAAACAAAAAATTTCAAGTTTGAAATTGTGGCTACAAATACCAAAAAAGTAGGTAAAACTTTAAATTTTTGGGAGTTGGTTGAACTTTCTAAACAAGCGGAGGGAGATGATTTAGAAAAAATCAAAGATGTATTAAATCGTTATGTACAAGGTACAAAGGGCTTGCATTGGTTTGAAACTTCAAAAAACGTTCGTATTAAACCAATTGAAACAGACGAAGAAATTTTAAAAAGTAATTCCGATATTATTGAGGTTTTATTCGCTTTAGATTTGGCGGTTTGGTACAATATTGTAATAGTCTATAAATTAGAATTAAAAGTATTAAATGCACTGCAAATGGGTGGCTACAATGCAGTATATGAATTATTAATAAAATTCTTTAAAAAGTTACAACAAAACAATAAAAAGTTTGTAAATTTGCAACTCGATTTTGTTAATTATGAATTCGAATTGTACGGCAAAACCGGCAAATATATTCACTCAATAACTCACGTAAAAAAGCGGAAAAATGAACAAAAGACAGCGCAAAAAAGCATTGAAAAAAAAGACAATAAAGGCTTTGAAAAAATTAACTGAAAAAAACAAGAAAAAAAATGAACTTTCAAAACGTAACAATTCGAAGTAAGGAAATAGCGCAAATTGAGGGCATTTCACAAAAAACAGCAAAAAAAGAATTAACTTTAATGCTCGCTGCTTTCGGCTATAATAGAAATTTTCTATACGTCTGGGAGTATTGTCTTCGACGTGATATAGATTTAAAAACGTTATATGAAACTTTACAATTTTTTGACGAAAAAAGAAAAAACAAATTAAAAGCTGCTTAAAACGAAGTAACGGAATAGTATAAAAAACTTATTCCGTTTTTTTGTGTCTTAATTATTCAAAAATTTAAAATTTTCATTTATGAAATATCTCGGTGAATTTACGGTGGGAGCTTCGGGAGTTAAAGTAGATACTCCAATTCAATTTCTTGTTATTGTAACTACGGAGGCAAAAATAACCGGTACTTTAAAAGTTATCCACACGCAAAACGGTAGCGACAAGGTACATTTAAGCGAAAAAAGTATAGATGCCATGCAGGAGTATTTTGCTCAAGTATATGGACAAAATATTATTTCTACTTCCGGCAAAAACATTGCTATGCTTGAACTCGCTGTTGGTGGTGCTGTTAAATTTGATGCTGACAATTATTTAACCGTCGATTTAGTGGGCGTTGTTGCTGCGACAAAAAAATTTAAATTGTATGCCTACGATTCGCCATTAGTAACGGGTCGTTTAGTAAATTATACTACTGCCCGCGTTTTGGCTTCAACTTACGAAAATACGCATAATGTTGCGGATGCTGAATTTATTATTTTCCCGGCAACTTCCGGCATGAATGAAATTTGGCTTCATTATTCAAACGGCGTGAAAATTAAGCATACAAAGGATACCTTGGAGTTAATGATGCTTATTAATAACGAATTGTTGAGCGGTTTGGATGGCGTTGTAAAAGCCGGTTTTATCAATTGGTATGTTATTCCATGCGTGCAAGATTCCGTTCGCCTTTCAGAATTAGAAATTTATTCGGACGGTACGGAGTTGTCATACATTAAAGTTGATAGAATTTATTAATATTTTCTATCATGGCACGAAGTAGACAAGAAAAAAAGGCAGCTCGAAAAAAATTCTGGGGCGGTGTAGGCAAAGTTTTAAAATTCGTTGCTCCGATTGCGGGAGTTGCTTTGGGCGGTGGTTTGGCGGTCGGTGCTTTCGGTGTTCTAAAAAAACTTAGTCCGGATTTTATCCTAAAAGCTACAAAAAGTATAAAAGCATTAGGCAAAATACGTAAAGACAAAGTAAAAGAAACGTTACAAGCAAACGGCATTGAACCGACTGAAGCGAATCAGCAAGAAGTTTTAAATTCTTTGCAACTTGCTAACCCTACGGCAGAAATTGTAGAGGGTGGCGGAATGGATTCAAAAACAAAAATTATGGCAGTGGGCGGTGGTCTGCTTGCTTTGGGTGGTTTATTCTTATTGTTAAACAAAAATAAAAAGCGTTAATTATGGCTTACGGAAACAGAAATTCAGGACCAAACGTCAAAACTGATAGATTTGGTAATCCTTATGTTACAACAATTGTAAAAAAAGGCAAAGAAAGTAATTCAGGTAAAATCGGTAACCCTTATTTTTATTTCGAAGCTCCGGGCGGTGCTTTGTATAAAATCGATTTTAATATTGAAACCGAATGGGAGTTCAAAAAAGAAAACGAAATCGGTTTCGCGCGAATTACGAAAATGAAAAAACGCGAGCAAGGTAAATGGTAAATTATGAAAATTTTCCGCAAAATTTTGCAGACCGTTAAATTTGTAAACGCTCTTACTCAGGGCGTTTACTGCGGTTTGAACGAGTTTAAACGGTTATATTTCACCGAAAAAGAAATAAACGAAATTATTCAAGAAAACAATTTAAATTTAAAAGAAGATGGCATACAGTAGAAACAAAAACTCTTTTTTTCAAAAGAACAAAAAATTGGTAATTATTGGCGGAGTTGTGCTTGGTTTGGGCGCAATTATCGGAGGTTTGTATTTTTTCGCAAACGATTTGTTTTGGAAAATTTTTGGTTTTTTAAAAAAAAAAGAAACAGTAACCCCGGTGGTAACGGTTTAAGAAAAAATTTGATTTTAGACGAAAAAGGCATTAACACAACCTATTCCGGGCGGTTTAATGCTTTTTTAGCTACGTTGGATTTCAACAATTTAAAGTATAAAATTATTGAAACTTACCGAAATGACGAAAAACAAGCGGATTACTATAAACAAGGGCGCGAAATACCGGGTAATGTAATTACAAATGCACGTCCGGGAGAATCTTATCATAACTACGGAGCTGCGTTGGATTTAGTCCCGATTGATAAAAACGGTAAAGTAGACTTTACAGACGCAATTGCTTATTTCGAAATGGGTGTTGCTGCTTCTAAACATGGTCTGGAGTGGGGCGGTTCTTGGAAAAGTTTAAAAGATTCCGGTCATTTCCAAATACCATCAAAAGAAATCAGTATCGATGAGTTAAAGTTAAAATATCCTTTAGCATGAAAAAATATTTAATCATTGCCGGAGTTGTTCTGGTGGTTCTTCTGGGTGGTTGGGTCATTATTTTAATGACTCGCAAAAAATTTACACCAATTGAAGCATTAACAAAAGATACAACTATAGACGAAAATCAAGCGAAAAATATTGCTGACGGTCTGGAGTTTGCAATGTCGGGAGCGGGCACGAACGAAAAAAAAGTTTTCGATTTATTGACCGGCTTAAAACCTAACGATTTGGTACTAGTTTATAATGCGTTTGGATTGCGTAAATTTGCATTTTGGCAAGCTCCAACCAATTTAATAACTTGGTTTCAAAATGATTATAGTGGCGATGAATTAGACACAATAAAATTATTATGGAGTTCCGCTGGTTTCATCATATAGAACTTGTAAAAGCAGTATATTATAAATTGTATACTATGCTGCTTTTAATCGATTTTGAAAATTTGATTTATATTTCTCTTATTTATTCAAGTAAGGAGGAGCGAATTTTTATATTAATCGTATTAAGTAAATTAATTTTTAGATTTTTAGATAGGAAAAAAAATGCCAATAAATAACGAAACTTTAGAAAATTATATCGATGGTGGTTTTGATTTGGGCGGAGGTGGCGGTGTTGTTACGCCTTTTGAAGACTTAACAAGCGACGAAAAAGAAACCGTTTTAAACGTCGTAAATAATACGAATGCGGTTTCGGTAGATTCTGCGAATAGTATAGCCTACGGTGTTGTATTTGTCATGGAGTTTGGTTCTTCGCAATTAGTTGCGTATAACTTGCGACGAGGTGACGGTTTTTTTTATGTTGAAGCAAGAAATAAAAAATTTATTCCGTTGTTTACTGCTTCCCGTTCTGCAATGAATTTCGATTGTTTACCGCAAATTATGCGTGTAGCATTTGAACAAGTAAGATTGTCGGGCGGTGGGTTGTTGCCGGGTGCTTTATTTCTCGAAACAAATACAAAACTTTATACGGAGGGTTCTGTGGTTCGTCCGGTGTGGAATTTTGGATTTTTCGAAAGTATTGTAAATGCAGTAAGCGAAACAAAACCTTTACCGGTTGAAATAAAACAAAATTCAATTTTTGCAACTAAATGGAGCGGAATTATTTCAGCTACCGGTTTAATTTTCGAACCTCATTACGGTTTTTCAAATTATGGTTATATTTTGTTTTCGAGTATAAAATTTGAATATTCAAATGGTACAATTTATAGTAAAAATTGGGCGGAAATTAGTTTTCCGGGTTGGCTTCCATTGACAACTTCTACGAATGGTACTGCCGGTATGCGTACTGTTGATACGCCTGCAATGACTAATAAAAAAGTAATTTATTTTGGTTTTAATAAGATTTTAAAAGTATTTGAAGCAATGACTCCCGTTAAAAATGTTGGCGGTGTTGCTGTTGTTGAAACTCAGGCAAGTATAGATTTATTAATTTCAGGAGATTTTGTGCCGTTTATTCGCTATTACTGCGGAGTTTGGGAGTTGGTTTCGGCTTTTGTTAATTGGAGTCCTGAAGTTGTTGGTTCTGTCATTCCTTTACCTCAAAATTATTAAAAAAAATGAATATAAGATTTGAAAATAATGTGTTTTGCGTTGAAATTACGCAAACAGAATTTGAAACTGAAAAGCAGAATGTTATCAATTATTTTATTGAAAATGGATATTTGTCAGCGGTAAAAAAAGCGGTGGTTAAATACTTGGTTTTAAACGGTATTGAATTTGATTTAATTATTCTTAATGAATTATAAACAATTATTTTTCAGAAGGAGTAAAAACTTATATTAAAATAGCATTTCTTTTGAGGTGCTATTTTTTTTATATGTTGTTTTGTCGATATGTTAAATAAATGTTAAAATTTAAAAAAGCTTTGTTTATTCGAAAATAATGTGTAAATTTGTACTCGTAGGCGTGAAAACAGTTTCACGTGAAACAAATTAAAGATTATGAGAAAATTAACTATTCGGGATTTTAACAAAGTATTTGACTTAACAGATTCACAAATTTTGTTTAATCGTTATTTAGCAGTAAATAAAGATTATGAAACTTTTTATTTCGGTTAAATTAATTGAAGGTAAAAGATTAAACACGAAAATTATTAAGGATTTTGTTAGTTTAACAAATGATTTAAATAAGGCTTTTGAATTGTACCATGTAGACTTTCAGCATTTAGCGGATTACATGAAAGTTTCAAGAAAACATTTATACAATCGTCGAACTCTGGGCGGTTGGACAGTTGACGAAATTGTACAGATTAATAACTATTTACATAGATAAAAATGAACGCTCGAAAAATTTTGCAATTAGCCGGGATTAAATATGAATTTTATTTAATAAAAGATTTTACTGAAATTCATGAAGATTTTTATACTGTTACTCTTGAATTCAGTTTAAAGGATTTTTTTACATTTCATTGGCTTGAGGGCTTAAATGTAAATGCTTTGGAATATCATTTTGACAAGATTGTTATCCGTGGTTATGTTGAAAAAAAAGATGTACGCCTTTTTGTTAATTCTATTAATGAGGGCTATTTAATAACTTTAATTTAAAAATTATGTCTTTAGCGTATAAATTATTGGCTGTTTATGTAGATAGTCGAAAAAACAAACATTTTAATAAATTACTGACTTTTCGTATTTATTCGGAGGTTGGATTTTACAGAATGCTACATTTGATATTCAAAACAAATGACGTTGTCCGCTCTCTTTGGTATGAATCGAAAAAAGTAGATATTCAGGAGGTTTTATTTGAAGCTTTTGAAGCTTCAGAAAATAAGGAGTTGTTTTATCTTAATGTTTCAGCACATTTATTAAAATATCCGGAACTTAATGACCATTTACAACTATTAATTAATCCTTCAAAATTAATGAGTTTAATGGCTCGGCAAGCAAAAGAAACTATTA
>JAIFNC010000268.1 GCA_020047935.1 Bacteroidota bacterium | reverse complement strand
TTGAGGTTGAAGTGCCTTTCGGAACCGATTTAAGCAGTATTGTGCCCGAATATACCTTGTCGGTTGGTGCAACCTTGGCAGAACCCGACCCGACAAAACCCATGCAATTTACCGACCGGCGTGCGGTGGTGTTTAGCGTTAAACCGCAAGACCCTGCGTTACCGTCGGTAAAATGGTTCGTAACTATTTCAATTCAAGATTATTTAGCTGAAATTTTAAGTTTTGGTTTTAAGGATATTACAACAAAAGTGAATATTATACCTTCAGCAAAAACTATTGCCGTTGAAGTTCCTTTTAAAACCGATATTTCGAAGCTTACTCCATTATATACCATTTCGGCAGGTGCAAGCAGCTCGTGGCCAAGCGACACAGAACGCGCTTTTCAGAATAATGTAGCTGAAAGCCTTGTAATTACAGCCCACAATGGCAAAATAAAAACCACTTGGACAATAACTGTAATTATAGCCGAAAATGCATTTTTTAATCAAGATTTTGATTTAACGGGCAATTTTTTGCCTTCCGGATGGAACTCAGATACTTTAAATGCCAAAGCTACATGGCAACAAGCCAATCAATTACGTAATCCGTTCAGTAAAATTACTCCTATAAGTAAGTTTTCGGCACTTTGCCCTTGGCTCGAAACGGAACAAGATGAATGGCTTATTTCGCCGTGGATTGATGCTTCGTCTGTTATGTAAAAGCTGAAAATGAAGACTTTAAAGAAGTTTGGAATGCAAAAACCGACACTTCGAAAACCGTGCAGTGGGAATGGCGACAAGTAATTGTAAATATTAGTAATTATAAAGGAAAAAAAATACAATTGGCATGGCAGTATAAAGGTAAAAATGGCGATTTGGTAGGCTTAGACCAAGTTTTGCTTGCCGATATAGGATTGCCGAACAATGAAATGGAAGAAAATTCGAAACCGGAATTAAGCGCTTATCCAAATCCGGCTTCTGATTACTTAACTATTGAAAGCGAATATACGGGCGATGTAGATATTTGGTGCATAAACGGACGTAAAGTAGCAACTGTTAAAACAAACGAAACAATTTATATTGGCGAATTGCCAACCGGTATTTATATTATTCAATCGGCAAATCCAAATAGTCTGTTTAAAAAGACGATGTTTACAAAAAAATAGCTAATTATCAACGCGCAAACCGATGCTGTTCAATTCATTCGAATTTTTAGTTTTTTTCACAGCAACGGTTTGCGTTTTTTTTAGCCTTCCTCATAAATTCCGACAACTTTTTTTAATGGGGGCGGGGTGGTATTTTTATGCTGCCTGGAATTTTAAGTATTTGCTTCTATTATTGTTTTCAACCAGTCTCGATTTTTTTGCAGCAATTTTAATCGAGAAAAGTAATAAAAAAACTACACGACTGGCTTTACTCTTGGCTTCACTTATTTCTAATTTGGGTATTTTATTTGCATTTAAATATTTCAATTTTTTTGTGCAAATATATAATCGATTCGCTGAAAACCAAGATATTGCGTTTCTTGATGTATTATTACCAATCGGTATTTCTTTCTACACCTTTCAAACGCTTAGCTACATCATCGACGTATACAAAAGAAAAATTAAGGCTGAGTCAAATTTCATTAGCTTTTCGTTGTATGTATCTTATTTTCCGCAACTTGTAGCCGGACCAATTGAACGAGCCGAGAGCTTAATGCCACAGCTGAAAGAACGGCAATTTATAAAAACAGAAAATTTGCGGGCAGGATTTAAACTTATGCTCTGGGGCTATTTTCAAAAATTAGTTGTTGCCGACAACGCAGCCTTATTTGCCGAGCTCAAATACTTATGGATTTTTCGGGTTATACTTCAATTGCTGTTGGTGCTGCAAGAATTATGGGTATAAACTTGGTTAGGAATTTCAAAAATCCGTATATGGCGCATTCGTTAAGCAATTTTTGGCAACGGTGGCATATTACCTTATCGCAATGGTTTCGCGATTACTTATATATTCCTTTGGGCGGAAACCGAAAAGGCAAAATTAGACAATATGTAAATATAATTATCACTATGATTATTAGCGGTTTATGGCATGGTGCCGGACTAAATTTTGTGGTTTGGGGTACATTGCACGGTATATTTTACGTGCTTGAGCAAATTACTAAACAACAATTGGCAAATATTAGTTCAACCGCCGTGTTTAAGGTCGTTTCAATGGTACTTACTTTTACTGTAGTTCATTTTTTATGGATATTTTTCAGGGCCGAATCTGTAAGCGAGGCTTGGTTACTACTTAACAACGCAATGAATTTTCAACATTGGATGCAACTTTCGTTTAACAAATATTTGCTCGTTTCTACCCTAAGTTATATTGCTGTAGGTTATTATTTTCATTACAAAACTACAACCATCGATTTTGCTGAATATTTGCAGAAAAAAAATGCATTCGTCCGTTTTACTGTTTATTTAAGTATGCTGTTGGCTATTTTATTTTTTGGAAATTTCAACCTAAAAGAGTTTGTTTATTTTCAATTTTAACAGAATTTTATCATAAAATGCTGTCATTCATCAGGTATATTTACTTTGAAAACCGTTACTTTTGCATTCAAATTTTACTAAACACAATTAACCATGAAAAATTTATTTATTGTTGTAGCAGTAGTAGCTGCAAGTTTTTTATTTTCGTGTAAACAAGCCGAAAACACCGAGGCTAAAGTACTTACTATTGAAGAATTGTTTGCAAACGCCGACGAATTTGTAGGCAAAGACGTTCAAATTACCGGTACGGTTGACCATGTATGCAAACATGGCGGTCGCAAAATGTTTTTGTTGGGCGAAACCGAAGATGCTCGTATTAAAATTACTTCAGCCGAAGATATGTTGCCGTTTGCCCAAGAGTGGGTAGGCTCTGATGTTGAAGTTGTTGGTACTTTAGAAGTATTGAATATCGACGAAGCTTACTTAACCGAGTGGGAAGCTGAATTGGAAGCTGACACTTTAGCTGCCGAATCAACCGACACTGCGGTAGTAGCAGCAACCGAAGGAACCGAACACAAAGAGCATACTGAAAAAGGTGCAAGTGCCGACATGGGAACCCATAATCCGCAAATGGATCAGATTATAGCTTATCGTCAGCAACTTAAGGACGAAGGCAAAGAAAAACTTTCGTTTTATTCGATTGTTTATAAAACTGCAAAACCAATAATCAAAGAATAATTATTTATACTATTTAACAAAAAGCATTTGAAATTAAATTTGTTTCAAATGCTTTTTAATTTATTAATATTATGCTGAATTTTTTACCAAGAATGGGAACTGTTCGAAAATGGTTTCATTGGATTCATCGCGATTTTGGCTATTTTTTCTTCGGAGTTACGGTAATTTATGCAATTTCAGGTATTGCACTTAATCATAAATCTGACTGGAATGGCAATTTTATAATTGAAAGAACTGAAATTCAGACCGAAGTAAATTTGCAAAAAGACCTAATGACAAAAGAAATTGCAAAAAAAATTCTTTCCGATTTAGACCCTAAAATAAAATACAAAAAATTCTATTACCCGAATTCCGAAGAATTTAAAATATTTATTGTCGATGGTTCGGTTGTTTTGAATATTGCATCGGGCGAAGGTTATTTGGAAACCATTAAAAAACGACCAATATTTAACGACATGAATTATTTACATTATAATCCAATAACTTGGTGGACATGGTTTTCGGATATTTACGCCGGTGCATTACTTATTTTGGCAATAACCGGTTTGTTCTTAATAAAAGGAAGAAATGGAATAACCGGCAGAGGTGCCTGGCTAACAACCATCGGAATTTTAATACCGCTTATTTTCTTATGGATTCTAAGATAGTAATTTGAAAATTATACAATTAGCAAATTTGAAAATTAGCTAATTAAGCCAATTAATAAAAAACGAGAAATCAATGATTTGATTTCTCGTTTTTTAATTAGCTCATTTTCAAATTGAATAATTTTCAAATTATTCTTGCGCTGTGGTTCCTGTTTCAGGAAGTTCTCCCTGTTTTGTGTTTTCAATAACTTTTACTGAGCGAATTGAAATTTTTATCTCGTCTTTTTCTTTATCTAATTCAACAGCAATGGTGTCGCCTTCCATTACTTGCGCCTGAATAATAACCTCCGCCATTTCATCTTCCAAATATTTTTGAATGGCACGTTTAAGCGGTCGAGCACCAAATTTTTCGTCGAATCCTTTTTCCGATAAGAAATCTTTGGCTTCTTCGCTAATAGTCAGTGTATAACCCAATTGTGCTACACGGCTGTACAATCCTTTCAGTTCGATATCGATAATTTTATGAATATGCTCGCGCGAAAGGCTGTTGAACAGAATTACATCGTCGATACGATTTAAAAATTCCGGCGCAAAGGCTTTTTTCAGTGCTTTTTGAATAACCGATTTGGCATAGTCGTCGTTGGTTTGAGCCGCAGTAGCGCTAAAACCAACCGATCTGCCAAATTCTTTCAGTTCGCGAGTTCCTATGTTCGATGTCATAATTACAATCGTATTTTTGAAATCGACTTTTCTGCCCAAACTATCGGTTAAGGTACCTTCATCTAAAACTTGCAACAAAATATGGAACACATCCGGATGTGCTTTTTCAATTTCGTCTAACAATACAATAGCGTAAGGTTTTCTGCGAACTTTTTCGGTCAGCTGTCCGCCTTCTTCGTAGCCAATGTATCCGGGAGGCGCTCCAACCAATCGCGAAACCGAAAATTTCTCCATATATTCGCTCATATCAATACGAATGAGTGCGTCGGAAGTATCGAACAAATATTCGGCTAATATTTTGGCTAACTGCGTTTTGCCAACACCTGTTGGGCCTAAGAAAATAAAACTTCCAATCGGTTTGCTGGGGTCTTTTAATCCGGCACGGTTACGTTGTATAGCTTTTACAATTTTAGCAATAGCCTCTGCCTGACCCACTACTTTGCCTTGCATTTCTTCGTTCATTTTCAATAAACGCGAGCCCTCAGCTTGCGCAATTCGCTGCACCGGAATGCCTGTCATCATGGCAACCACTTTTTCAACATGGTCTACATTTACTTCAACTCTGTTTTCTTCAAGTTCAGTCTGCCATCTTTTTTTCTCGGCAGCAAGTTCTTTAATCAATTTTTGCTCTTTATCTCTAAATTCGGCAGCTACTTCAAATTTTTGCTGTTTTACCGCCGAAACTTTTTCGTTTTTAATTTCTTCAATCAGTTTTTCCAAATCTTCAATTCGCTTCGGAACATTAATGTTCGAAATATGCACACGCGAACCGGTTTCATCCAAAGCATCAATTGCCTTATCGGGCAAATGGCGGTCGCTAATGTAACGGTTGGTTAAATGCACGCACGCTTCAATGGCATCGTTGGTGTAAATTACATTATGGTGGTCTTCGTAACGCGACTTAATGTTGTTCAGAATTTGAACTGTTTCGTCAATAGTTGTAGGATTTACCATAATTTTCTGAAAACGACGTTCCAACGCACCGTCTTTTTCAATATGTTGGCGGTATTCGTCCAGAGTAGTAGCTCCAATGCACTGAATTTCGCCGCGAGCCAAGGCAGGTTTAAGCATATTTGCTGCATCTAATGAGCCGCTTGCACCGCCTGCACCTACAATGGTATGAATTTCGTCGATAAACAAAATTACATTGTCAGTTTTAGCCAGTTCATTCAAAATCGATTTCATGCGCTCTTCAAACTGTCCGCGGTATTTGGTACCGGCCACAATTGAAGCCAAATCGAGGGTAACAATACGCTTATCGAACAAAATTCGCGATACTTTTTTCTGAATAATTCGTAACGCCAAACCCTCGGCTATTGCCGATTTGCCAACGCCCGGCTCGCCAATAAGAATCGGGTTATTTTTTTTTCTTCTACTTAAAATCTGAACCAATCGTTCAATTTCAATATCGCGACCTACAATAGGGTCAAGTTTTCCTTCTTCGGCAGCTTTGGTTAAATCTACGCCAAAGTTATCCAACACCGGTGTGTTTGAATTTGATTTCGGGTTGCTCGAAGCGGCAGCCGACGAACCGCCCATATCGTCGGAATCGTCGTCGTCGTCGGGCAATTCATTTCTAATTTCATTCAGTTGCTCATCGGCAAGCAAATCTTTGGCTATATCGTAGGTGAAATTTTTTGTTTCAAGCATTTCTGCTGCAAAATTTTCGCGCTGTCGCAAAATGCCCAAAAGAATATGAACCGCATCAATTTCTTCCGATTTCATTTCTTTTGAACTAAGTTCTGCCAAGCGTAGTATACGTACGGTTGCTTCTTTTAGCGGAAAAGTATCAATACCCGGCTTAATAATGCGTTCATTTTTAATTCTGTCCTCAATTTTCTCCTTAATTTCGGTCAAATTAAGGGTAAGCGATGCCATCATGTTCACCGCCGGATTATCGCCATCGCGCAGTATAGCCAAAAACAAATGCTCTGGTGCAATGTACTCATTTCCAAGCCTTATTGCTTCTTCGCGGCTGTATTGCCTTATAATTTCGGTAGCTTTTTCTGAATATTTAAAGTTCATATAGATATGTTTTTCTTACTGTTCAATTGAAATTTGCGGTAAATATAAAAAAAAGCAAACAATTTATTAACAAATTAAGTAATATTAACTCAAATCTTCGTTAGGTTCGTTACTTTTATTTATATTTGCTACTCGTTTTGAAAACACTTTTTATACCATTTTTAGAACGAGTAATTTTGGATAAAAGTATAAAATTTCAATTATAAAAAGTGCAATTGGGCACTAAAATAAGAACAAAAATTTCGCTGTATGGCCGAAGGAGAAAAAATAATAAAAATTGATATTGGAGAAGAAATGCGCTCGGCTTACATCGATTATTCGATGTCGGTTATTGTTTCGCGCGCATTGCCCGATGTTCGTGACGGATTAAAACCTGTGCACCGAAGGGTGTTGTTCGGAATGCGCGAACTGGGTGTAACTGCCGTAAAGCCGCATAAAAAGTCGGCTCGTATTGTGGGCGAAGTGCTGGGTAAATACCACCCGCATGGCGACAGTTCGGTGTATTTTGCTATGGTACGTATGGCACAACATTGGTCGTTGCGTTATACGCTGGTCGATGGCCAAGGTAACTTTGGCTCGGTAGACGGCGACAGCCCCGCTGCAATGCGATATACCGAGGCAAGGCTTAGTAAAATTGCCGAAGAAATGCTTCACGATTTAGATAAGGAAACCGTTGATTTTCAATTGAATTTCGACGATACGTTGGAAGAACCGAAAGTGTTGCCTACTAAAATTCCGAACTTATTATTAAATGGTACTTCGGGTATTGCTGTAGGTATGGCTACCAATATGCCACCCCATAACCTGTCGGACATTGCCGATGCTATTATTGCATTTATTGACAATGAAGATATTGATATTGAAGACCTTATACACATAATTAAAGCACCCGATTTCCCTACGGGCGGCATAATTTATGGTATTGAAGGCATAAAACAAGCTTACCGAACCGGACGTGGTCGTATAATAATGCGTGCCAAAGTTGAAATTGAAACTAAAGCTTCGGGGCGCGAAAGAATTATTGTTACGGAAATACCTTACATGGTGAATAAGGCAGAACTTATTCAGAAAGTAGGCGAATTGGTTAACGAAAAGAAAATTGAAGGCATAACCCATGCCAACGACGAATCGGACCGCGACGGTATGCGTATAGCTTTCGACCTAAAAAAAGAAGCCATTGCAAACGTGGTTTTGAACAATTTGTTCAAACTTACTGCCATGCAGTCGTCGTTTAGCGTAAATAATATTGCACTGGTACATGGTCGTCCGCAATTGCTTAATTTAAAAGAACTTATATTACATTTTGTTGAACATAGACACGATGTAGTATTGCGACGAGCCAAATTCGAATTGCGCGAAGCCGAAGCACGTTTGCATATTTTAGAAGGCTTTTTAATTGCACTCGACCATTTAGACGAAATTATTAAGCTCATTCGTTCAGGCAAAACATATTTTGGATATGCGTTTGCAAAAACTTACCGGACTTGAGCGCGACAAAATTCGCGACGAGTACGCCGAAGTTAAAAAGCATATTGAAGAATTACTGTTAATAATTGAGCACAAGTACATGCGCAGCGACATTATTAAAGCCGAAACCTTGGAAATGAAAGCCAAATACGGCGATGCTCGCAAAACCGAAATTGTAATGGCTTCGCATGAATTTAACCCCGAAGATTTTTATGCCAACGATAAAGTTGCCATAACAATTTCGCACTTGGGTTATATTAAACGTACTTTATTGTCGGACATTTGTACATAGCGGAAATGCATAACACCATGTTGTTCTTTACCGAAAAAGGTAAGTGCTTCTGGCTTAAGGTATATGACATTCCGGAAGGAACCAAAACCTCGAAAGGTAGAGCTATTCAGAATTTATTAAATATTGAGCCCGACGATTCGGTACGCGCCTATATTAAAGTTACTACGCTGAACGAGCAAGAATATATTGAGAATAACTTTATTGTATTGTGTACCAAAAACGGTATTATAAAGAAAACTTCGTTGGAAGCCTATTCTCGTCCGCGCCAAAAAGGTATTAATGCAATTAATATTCGCGAAAACGACCAATTGTTAGGCGTACGCTTAACCAATGGCAGCCACGAAGTTATGATTGCAGCCAATTCGGGCAAAGCAGTTCGTTTCAACGAAAGCACCGTGCGACCGATGGGTAGAAATGCAGGCGGCGTAAAAGGTATAAACTTGGCCGAAGGCGATTATGTAATTGGCATGATAAGCGTTGAAAGCCCTGAAAACGACGTTATGGTGGTTTCTTAAAGCACTGAATGTTACCGACAAAACCGGTAAACTGATAGCCATTAAAGCCGTAACCGACGACGACGATATTATGATTATAAACCGCTCGGGTTTAACCATTCGATTAAATGTTGATTCGGTTCGAATAACCGGACGAGCAACGCAAGGTGTAAAAGTTATTAATATTGCCGAATCCGACAGCATTGCTTCGGTAGCAAAAGTTGAAGGAGGCCGATTGATAGAAGAGCCGGTAGAAGGCGAAAGCGAAGTTGATTTGGATGTTGAATCGAGTTCGGAAGAATAAAAAAAGAGGCTTAAGCCTCTTTTTTTATTTCATAATTTTCAAATTGTCGAATTCACCAATTTTCAAATTAAATTAGTTATTACCCAAGATTAGTGGCAAGCCGTCTTTTCCGCTGCCAATAATAATAGTTTTAGCATTGGGCGATTTCGATAATTCAATTGTTGCTTCAATACCGCGCATTTGCAATAAGCTTGAAGTTAAACTGCTGTTTATAATTCTGTTAGCCACTGCTTCACCTTCGGCAGCAATACGCTTACGTTCTGCTTCAATTTTTTCTTTACCAAGCCTAAACTGGTGTGCCAACGCTTCTTGTTCCATTTGTTGCTTGTTTTCAATAGCTTGTTTCAATTGGGCAGGCAAACTGATTGAGCGAATCAAAAGTGCAGTCATTTCAATATTATTCTTCGGGTTATTAAGCACTTGCTCTGTTTCCGAAATAATTGCCTGTTCAACTTCAGCACGTTTAGTCGAATAAATTTCTTCGGCAGTAAAGCGACCCATAACACGTCTAACGGTTGAACGAACTTCAGGTATAACCAACTTATCGATATAACTTATACCAAATTTTTCGTGCAATTCGCCAATTTTGTTATAAACCGGATTAAAGCGAACCGATACATCCACCACAATCGACAGACCGTTTTTATCCAGCACGTCTAAACTTTCCGAAACGTTTTGTTCTTTTACATCGTAAATATACATTTCGTTCCAAGGTGCAATTACATGAAAACCTGCATCGTAAACATGCTCTTTATCCAAACCGGTTGTAAATTTTCTAAAAATTACTCCCTTTTCGCCCGGTTTCAACGTAATAAAAACGGCACTGCTCACAAATAAAACCAGAAGAACTACGACAATACCTATCGTAATGGCAAATGAATATTGTTTCATTTTTTTTTTGATTAAGTTAATTATTTTGATTTCTTTTGTACTTTCAAATTAGGGTTCTAATTTATAAAATGAATTGATATAAACAGTATAAAATATGGAAAATAACGAAAATTTGCACGACAAAGAAAAAGGACATGGCAAAGATATGT
>JAIFNC010000125.1 GCA_020047935.1 Bacteroidota bacterium | reverse complement strand
AATTTCCTGCCGAACTGCCTTGCCCGGTAAGTGTTTTTACCCAAACCAATTGGTCGGCGGCATCGAATTTTGCCAGAAAAAAGCCCGAACCACCCTGTTCGGTAGTTAATTTGGTTGAACCAATGCTTGCTTTGCCAAAAAAATAGCCGGTTACATACACAAAACCGTTTTTATCAATTGCCGCATTGTTTTGCGAAGTGCTTTTATAGCAACCACCCGTAATTAAAGTATTCCAAATTTTTTCGGTACGAGTGTTTTCGTTTGAAAAATTAAGAATTTCAGTAATTTTAGCACCGGAGTTTGCTGCAAAAGGCAAAGTAACTCCTGCCGGTGCGTTCGGGAAGCTTGGGTCGAAAAGGGTGTACTTTTTATTGTTAAATTCGAAATTAACCGGTGCATCGTTGGTGTTTAAAGCCACACCAAGGGCAGTATGTGCTTCAAATCGCACTTCGGCTACATTCAAACCAAGCAATTGCTGCACCAGGCCGGCAAACAAAACCGAACGGTCGTCGGAATCGGAAAACGGAAAGTGGAATAGTTCTTCGGGCGACAGTGTTTTTTCATGCCCAAATTGTTGGCTGTCGGTTTTGTACCGGAATGCCGTTTGCACAAAGCGCATTAAAATAGTTGCCGCTTCGGTGGTGGATTTATCCTTTATAATAGGCATCAAATTTTCGAGCAACGATTGTTTTAGTTCGCTCGAAAAAGGCATATTTGCATACTTGCTAAAACTTACTTGCGGATAATCGGCCAAAAATTGTACGATGTTTAGGTTGAACTGGGCATCAAAAGCATATTTTTTGCCGGCGTATTCGAAATTTAATGTCCTTTTTTGCAAAGCATTTCCCAAATTTGGCAAACTGTTTAATGCAAAATTAATTAATTGCAACGAATTGGCTTCGTTGTTTTCGTAAGTCGAAATTTCACCCGTAAACGGTTCCGAAGTAAAAAATAGCGTGCCATTAAGGTTTATAGCTGCTTTCTCGTAAACGACTTCGTTGGTAGCCAAAAGCACCAAGGCATTTCCGGCAGTAAAACCAAGCTGAACTTGATAATTCGACTTTAGCATAATAAACCAAGTGAGTACATTTGCCAAATTTTTATTGGTGCTTATTTTTTCGGTAGTGGCGGAAACGAGCAAAAAATACGCCCAGTCGTTTAAATTCAGGTTTTGTTTGGTTGCCATTAATTGGTTAATAAGCCCAAAATAATTGGCACCGGTTAAAGTATTCCAATACATTGGTAAATTGGCTGATGTAACTTGGTAGGTTGCAGTAGGAATTAACCGGTTGTCTATTTGGAGTTTTATTGTTTTTCCGTAGAAATCAATAAAAACCTCCATTTCTATATCTGTTTCGGCAGGAGTTGTTTCAGGAAAGGGAATAAACGGCAGAAAATTAGCACTTTCCCGGTTCAATTTCTCATCCTTTAAAACTCGTACAGCAAGCTTATTATTTATTACCGAGTTATTTTCGAACGCCGCAATATTTTCCGGTTTTGCCGTGCTCAGTTTTGCAACGGGTGCAATTATTTTGTAGGTTTTCCAAGGCTTTAGCAAGCTTTCGGCAAAAGCTTTATCGGTGTTTCGAATAAGTTCGGTTGTTTGCTTTTGGCTTTGTGTTTCGGTTTTTTCAACTTGTTTTTTATGAAAATCGAGCAGTTCTTTCCAATCCTGACCAAAAAAAGCGGTGCTGATAAGGAATTGAAGCATCACTGTGATAAATAGTTGTTTCAAATACATTTTAATAAGTTTAGTGTTTGGGGAGTCACATAAATATTTGCACACGAAGATACATTTTTTTTTTACTTTTATTATAGCTTAGTACAATTTTTATTTGCTATGTAATTTTTATATGCGCTATCTTGTTTTAAATTAATGAAATAGCTGAGTTTTGTAAAAAAAAAAGCTGTTGTTAAACATAGTTTATCAATACTACTCACTAATTATAAAATGGATTTGTGTAATAGGTACCAAGGAAAAAGAATTTTCAATTTTGAACGGCGTAGCCTTCACCGAAGGTAATTATTGAATTTTGAACGGCGCAGCCCACACCGAAGGTAACAAGAAAATGCTAAACTCACTTCCTTCGGTGCGAGCTATTGCATTAACAATTACCAACTAACCATTAACAATTATTAAGGGTGTTTGGGGGTCGAAACGCTTACTCAAAACCCCAAGTACAACGGCTGGGAATTGATGGGGGACTTGGGGTTAAAAGTGATAGAAATGTGCTAAATTGTGTCTATTTGTATAAAATACCTATGGCTTAGTAGGTTTTCTAAATTTTGGTATGGCATTAAAAGCCGGTGCATACATTTCATATTTACCAATAACCTTTGTTGAATCAAAATAAAAACCTTCCAAAACTTTCCATGTAAACAAGTAGTTTTCAGGTATTGAATCTATATCAATCATAATTGATTCTTTTCCTGCTGTTCTAAAACTTTCTTCAAACATGCCTATTTGCCAATCTATAGTAATTCCAGTTATACTTCTTTTATCTGAATCAATTACTATTTGAAAACCGCTTCTAATATGCGACTCATCATTATTTTTTTTATAAGCCCAACGTTTTTCGAGCCAAGCAAATTTTAGATTAATTTGCAACGAATCGTTTATTATGTAAGGATTAGGGATATTTCGTAATTCGCAAATGAAGACACCGCGCTTCTTTGATTCCGCAATGTTACTACTTACACCCCGATGACCACTAAGCGTATTGAAACAAGCAGCCATCAAAAATGAAATTAGTAAAAAAAGCACACTTAACTTTGATATTTGAATTCTCATAATTTTATTATTTTGTCTCCTTTTCTTTTTTCACTTCCTTTTTCTCTTGTTTTTTCGCATTTTTAGATTCATTATCATTAGGTCTCTGAGGATGTGGCGCTGTTTTCTTAAGTTTATCTTTTGAAATCACTTCGCCATTATTATTAGCATTTATGTGCTTATACCTGTTATTAGGTATTGGTGTTATAAAATAAAATTCATTTGTGCCCGGATTTAAATCACCGGCTTCTAAGGCATCAGACGCAACATCGACACAATTTGCATCCAAAAAGTCATATATAGATTCAACACTTTCTTTTGCAGAATGAGCCATTTTTTTATCAATTGCTTCATCAGTTGTCATTAAATAACCTTCTGTATAAAGTGCTCCTCCGGTTTCTTCATTGAAATTACTCTCTGAGTTTTTAAATGCATCTAAACTTTTATAAAAAACACCAATTTCAGGATGCTTATTTGAAGGACCAACAGAGCCCCAAGTAGTTCCATTTTTTGAATATAAACGCCAACCATTCTTTTCATTACCAATTAATACAGCTGCATGCCCCATTGGACGACCATTGAAAACTACACTATTTTGCGCTGTAAGTACGATAATATCATTTCCATCAGGATCAATTACATTTATTGGGTTATTGATTACATAATTATAAGGTGATATAAATCTGTATTTTTCAGCTAAATTATCAATACTCCACCATCTGCCCACCGCCGCATCGTAATACCTTGCGCCGTAGTCGTGCAGGTTCATGTTAAGTTGGGTGTGCAGTTCCTTGCCGTTGTATAGGTATGGGTTTTTGTTTAGTTGCCAACTTAGGCCGTTTATTGCCATGCTTCGGCTACGCTCAGCATCCGGGGAATAGGCTGCGTATTCTCCGAAAGAGCCACACCCCGGCGTTACAAGAGAGCCACGCCGCGGCGTGGCTGTACAAGCATATTGCATGGCTCTGAGCTTTTGTTGGGCGGCGTTGTACATGTAAAATTTTAAATTATTGAATTTTGAACGGCGCAGCCCTCATCGAAGGTAATGAGTAAATTCATCATTTATCGTTTATCATTCATCATTATTTTCCAAATATACGCAAAGTTTTTTTAATTCTTAACCACCAAAGGCGTAAAAGCGCACAAAAAATTTGGCTTTGCATTTTTGTATGCTAAAAAACATGACAAAATCATTAACTACACGTATATCGGATTAATTGCTTTATAACCTGCCATTTCAATTATTTTACACAACTTTTCGTCGGCAGTTACAAATATAATTTCTGAGTTTTCTAAAATACTCAAACAAGCAAATTGCAATGCGTCTAAGGTTCGTAAACCATACTTGTAATATTGGCTGAAAAGTCTATCGGCTTCTGCTATTATAAGCGAACCAAGCGGAACTAACAAAACATGTATTCTGTATTCTTCAAATGCCTCAAACGCTATAACTGCATCTTGTTCCGAAATTTGTCCGTTATTCACTCTTCGATAAATAGCGCTCTTGAACTCAATAATGGTTAGTTCCGATATATATACTTCGGTTTCGGGCGCCGAAAGTAACTTTACTACCGCTGCAGAGCCTTGTTCGTTATGAAAAGCCTTTATTAATGCCGATGTGTCAATAAATAATTTCATACCCGGTTTATATTATTCGTTCGTTGCGGTCGGTATTTATTATGTCGTCGGATAAATTTCCGGAAATGCCTGCAAGAGCTTGTTGCGATTTGGTAAAACATACGCCGGACGAAAATGCAGAGCCCTTTGTTTCAATTGGTTGTTGTAATATTCTGAGCATATTATAAACCAAAAAAAGTTGATTTCTGTTTAGTTTTTTTATTTCGGCGTTTATGAGTGTATAAATATGCGATTGGTAATTGCCGGTTAAATCGAAATTATGTTGCGCGTATTGCATCGTTTTATTTATTTTTAGAACAAAGATACAAAACATTGCTTTATTTCAAAAATAGTGAAGTTTTTGTTTTTTACCCCCAATGGCACAAAAGCGCACAAAAAATTCGACCTTGCATTTTTCGGAAACGAAAAAGGTAAAGGTCGAATTTTTGGGTGAAAAGCAGGGGGGAATTGTACGAAGTAAAAAGTACAAAGTACGAGCTGCCTGCCGGAAACAAAAAATGCGCTAAGTTGCTCGGAATTGCACTTAGCGCATTATCTGATATAAACTGAAATAGCATTTTGAATAGCACCTTTTTATGCAGAAAATTTAATCGTGTAAGTTATAACTTTCTCTTTTTCAATTTCCAAAAACTAAAATGATTGAAATTACATGTATAAATGGTACTTAATTTATATATTACTACAATAAATACTTCATACTTAATATTCCAAAAAAGATAGACAAAAAAAAGTGAAATATTGCAAATATTGCTATTAACAACCTCGGAAATCGATTACTAAATGTTAACATTAAATCATATCTTTTTAGGTAATATTTATCTAAATGTTTTTTCAGAGGGAAGGCAATTGAACCAAAAACTAACATAACTATTATTGGCAAGTAATTACGTAATTCAAGATTTGCATATTTATTCAAATAGAAAATCACAGAAAGTATGTTCAATGAAATTGGTACAATTGAGCAATAAACTCCAGCTTCCAAACCTTTAATCTCATATTTTCTAAACAAAGCAAAATATGAAGCTACAATAAAATTAATTATCCACATAAATATTATTTTTTATCACCATAAATTAAATTTGCCCCCCAGTTATTGGAAGCTTTATCAACCATCGGGCTTGTCCAAATTGATGCTACACCGTAGGCAGTTCCAACTATTGCGGCAGTAACTCCAACTGCAGGAGCAGCAATAATTGAGCAAACACCAATTGTTATAAGCGAAGCAAGAGCTACACCGCCATCTATAAATGTATGAGTATTGGCAGCATCATTTGAAATTTCGTAGCCTACTACACCTAATGAAACCAATGAACCAAATACTCCAGCACTTGTTGATGCTGTTTTTAGCGATGTTAGCCCAGCTTTTGCAGCTTTTGCATTTGTTAAATTTTTCATTCCATAAGCTGTAGTTTCTAATGCCAATCCGTTTACATTAGTGACATTAACAAGTCCACTACCTGCATCAAGAACATTTTGATTTGCAGTAGAACTTTTCTTTTTTGTTGGATCTTCTGTATTCTTTGAAAACAAACCCTTTCCCTCAAAATAATCCTTTCCGTATTTTCTATCAGAACCATCTTCAAGAATATTATTATGAGCATTGAAAAAGACATTTCCGGTTTCTCTTTCCCATGGTGAGCGCCCTTCCTCGCGTTGAGTTCTATTATGAGGTCGTAATTTATTCTCTTCAGGATGCTTTCCTATATCACGAACCGAAGGGATGTCCGGATACATGCCATTTGGATCAATCAAGCCAACGGGATTGTTAGTTACGTAATTATACGGTGTTAAGCTATTATACACCGTAGTCGTGCAGGTTTAGGTTTAGTTCGGTGTGCAGTTCTTTGCCATTGTAGAGGTATGGGTTTTTGTTGGGGTCGTTTTCGTTTACTAATTGCCAACTTAAGCTGTTTATTGCCAAACCAAATGGGTAATAGGCTGCGTATTGGGTTAGGGTGGTGCTGCCGTTGGTACCTGCGGTGTAGGTGGCTCGGGTATTGCCCAAGTGGTCTTTTAGGTGGTATTCGTAAGCGTAGGTTCGGGTAGCGGCATCGGTAACCAATATGCGTCCTTCGGGCATTATAATGTAATCGAGCTTTCCGTTTTTATATACAAATGCTCCGGCATACTCGGTACTATCGGTTTTGTTAGTAGCGGTGGTATATTCCATGGTTCTGAGCTTTTGTCCGGCGGCGTTGTACATAAATTTTATTCTTCCTTCGTTGCCTGCTGTTGTTTTGGTTTCGTAAGGCAAATTTAATGCATTATACTGAAATGCCAAAGCTTTTCCGTTATCATTTATCATGTTGCCGTTCAGGTCGTATTGGTAATGTTTTCGTCAAAATGTCTAATTGCTGAAGCAAGGTTTGTTTCTTGCTTACCCAAAAAGTAATGCGGTGGCATGGTACCAATTCCAGAATGCCTCCCTGTTGTTTTTTTTGAGTTTATTCAGTTTATTGAATTCAAAAGTTGTAATATTCAGATCACTCAAATTTATGGCGTTGTCGAATCGTTTTATTTCGGTATTACCCGATTTTATTAATGCTGCAAGATAGGCGGCTTTTGAGGTGGCAACAATAACATTATCGATTAAAAAACGGTCTGAAATAATAAATTGCTTTATTCGTTCAATGCCTTTTTGTATGTCGGTAAAAATGCAATTGCCGGCTGTACCGCGAACGCTTATGCAAAAAGAAGTTTCAATAATGTCGTCCAAAATATCGGTTGGTGTCAGCCTATTAAGTTTTCGATAATTTAATTCTGTTTGCCCAATGCGGTAAAAGGTTTCCTTTACTTCCGAAATATCGGTAAGCACATCGAACAAATTGCCAATATCAAATAGTTGTTTCAGAATTTCCATGCTCATGCTTTGGTCTTTTTTGAAATACGGAATGCCGGTAGTATTGGGTGCAAAAGCAGTCAGTTTATCGCCCAAAATATCGTCTATTGTGGGAACGGTAACCTTTTCGGGCATTCCTTCCATAGCAATAAATGGCGAAACAATTGGTATTTCGGTAAGCTTTCGGTACGGTATGTTTTCAAAAAGAATATCGAGCAAAATAAACTCTTCGTTGCTGTGGGTTTTATGGCTTGGTTTGTAGAAAAACTTGTAATGCGCTTTCTCTATTTCGCTATTAACGAAACGTTCTTGTTGCTGAAATCGGTGAAAATTTCCTTTCAGAACTATTTTTCCAAAAAACGCTTCAATATCAACCGATTTGTCCGATAAAATGATATCGATATCTATTGAAAGTCGTTTCGGACTGCTTAACAAAAGCATAAGCGATGTGCCACCTTTGAACACAAAATCCAACCCTACGCTTCTGAGTTCGATTAGCAAGCTTAGTGCCCTTATTGCTTTTTCAATCAGAATTTTATCGGCACCGCGGTATTCCTTTGCCTTAGTTTCAATCCAATCAAGGGTAAAGGTTTTTTGGTCAATCATAGTTTACTTGTTAATATTCAACGATTCAATAAAACTTTCTATTTCATGTTTTTTTGTACGCCTGTTGGCATAACGTAATAATTTGTCGGTATTTACGGTGTATTTAGTAAAAGCTTCCTTAACTATGGTTATTTTTTCGCTGCCCTGCTGCGCTGCAAAAAGGTTTTCATCGCAAAAAATATCAACCAACATTTTTTCGAGGGTTGCGGTAGGCACGTTATCCAAAACTTGCACCGGCGCTTCGCTAATTAAGGGCAAAATAATTATGCCGTTGCGGTTTTCCGATACATAGTTCTGCATGGTTACCAAATCGGGCTTGTGGTATATGGTTTTATGGTGTACTTTCAAAAAATCGAATACCGATTGCGAGAATAGCGTTCGTTGCTCGCTGTCGCTTTCTATTTCGATAATGGTGTAAAACATTGCGGGCTGGTGCAACATAAATTCGGCAAACCACGATGTGTGCCATATACAAAATTTTAAATCGGGAAATTGAGCACGAATTTGCTTGCTTATTGACTTGAGTTTGCCGGCTATAACCGGAACAAACATTTCGCATTTTTAGCGCGGCTAATTGAATGTTCGAATCGTAAATTTGATAAAATTGATGTATTTCGTTAAGCGTAAAAGCCGATTGCTTGCTAAAGTAATCGTTAAGTTCTTCTATGTAATACGTGTTGTTTTTCATTTCATCGGGCTTTCGAACAGCATTATTTTAACACACTGCAAATATAGTTATTTTTGGCAGTAAATCAAAATAATGCCAAAAGTAACAGCTTTTTTTAGTTAGAAATGAAACTAATCGTTATATTCCGGACAAATGCGCTAATTTGTTAATCTGCTAATTGCATTGTCTGAACTCTGACATCTGTAATCTGATATCTGAACTCTGACATCTGTTATCTGACTTCTGTAATCTACCTTCTGTTTTCTGACTTCAAATATACGCAAAGTTTTTTTAATTCTTAACCACCAAAGGCGTAAAAGCGCACAAAAAATCCGGCGTTGCATTTTTCGGTTAAGGAAAATGGAAACGGCGGATTTTTTGTTTATATAAAGAAGAGGAGAAATGCTTACTCTAAACCACAAGTACAACGCATGGGAATTCCGATGGACTTGGGGCGTAAGTTTTCTTTGAGAAGCAGAACTCTATACTAAAACAAAATCATTATGTTTATTTAAATATTCTAAAGAACCTCCGAATTAAACTAAAAATGAAATATATACAAACTATTATGCAATTCACACCCAGTATATAATTTCTCCCATCTTCATTTAGATAAATTGAAATAATAACAAAGAGTAAAATATATATAGCAGCATATAAATACAAAGAAATTTTACTTTTTTCTAATTTATACTTTCGAAAAATAGTACCAATCTCGAAAATAATTAAATATGGCAAGAATACATATATAATTACAATAAGGTCAGTAGAAATATTTGTTAATTTATCCATTTTAATTATTTTTAATTACTAAAATTGTTATTGATTTTATTTTTCTTCTTTATAACTTGAAACAATTTTTGAGATAAAGTTAGACCCTACAATTCCAGATGATTCAGCTTTCTTATCCCCATAATTTTCAGCATTCTTAAGTGCTTTTGCATATTGTTTTTGCATATTATTCTTTTTGCTCTGACTTGTGTTTCGACCAGTATTTGCTCTATTGTTTGATTTTACGTTTTCAGCCTTTTTATTTCAGTACATGACAAAAAATATAATTCAATGAAAAAACATTAAAAAAAGCAAAGATAAATTTGCATAATAGACTGATATTCATTACATTA
>JAIFNC010000112.1 GCA_020047935.1 Bacteroidota bacterium | reverse complement strand
ATTTTGTATATACGGTTAAATAATTGCAGTCGAATTTTATTTCGGACTTTGCTTGCTTGGTTCAATCCGCAACCTTCCATATCGCGATTATTTTGCCAATCGATAATCGGTTTACCGTGTTCAAAAACAATCTTTCTATACGCCTCGTCAATTTTTAGGGCAATTTCTGCAGCTATTTCCTTCGCCGAAACGTTTTCTACCAAATTCGTTTCCAAAAGTATACTGCACTGTCCAAAATACGCCACCGCAACCTTGTTTTCGGCAATTTGTTCCGGAAAATGTCTGCGCTTAAGGTTAAGTCCGAAATACTCACGAATCGTAGTTTTTCTTAGCCTGCCTCAATATTTTTTTTCAAATAAACACTACTTAAAACCGCGCTGCCTGCAAGCTTCAAAAACAACCACAGCAGCTGCGGTCGATACGTTCATGGAGTCGGCTTGTCCGCGCATAGGAATAATAATGTTTGTATTCGAATTTTTAACCCATTGGTCGCTAATTCCGTCGGCTTCGGTGCCCAGAACAATGGCGCAAGGTTGCGCAAAATTTACGGTATGGTACGGAACTGCTGCCTGCAAATAGGTGCTAAAAATATGTATTTGGTTGGTTTTTAGCCAATTTAACGCTTCGGCACCGGAGCAAATTACGGTTGGAACCGAAAAAACGCAACCCAACGAAGCACGTATTGCGTTCGGGTTATACAAATCAGTTCGCGGTTCGGCAATAAGTACAGCATCAATTCCGGCGGCATCGGCAGTGCGGTAAATGGCACCCATGTTGCCCGGTTTTTCAACTCCTTCGAGTACCAACAGTAGCGGATTTTTTGGCAAGTTTAAACCCGAAAAAGTATGCAATTTAGGTTTCGCCAAAACAATTACACCGCCGGTACTTTCGCGGTAAGCTATTTTTTCGAACACGTCGGCACTTACCGAAAAAACTTTGCCCGGCTTACTCTTCGAAAATAATTCGCTTACTTGCTGCAAACCAATAATTTCCGGGCAAAAGTACACTTGCTCGATGACGTAGCCCGAAAGGTCGGCTTTTTCAATTTCTTTCAAGCCTTCAATTAAAATAAGGTTTTGCTCGGCACGCTCTTTTTGTTTTTGGAGCAAAACCAAATTTTTGATTCCGGGGTTTTGTTTGCTGCTAATGTGGGTAGTAACCGTAAGGCTCATTGCTCAAAATATTATACTATTTTATACTGTTCGTCGTGGTTTGCCGAAGGTTTAAAAAAGATGGCAGCCGGATAATATTTTACATTTACCGGGTTGCCGGTGTAAGGGTGCTTAAATTCGAGAAAATAAGCTGCCAAGCGAATTTGGCGCATCACACTGCTGTCGGCGCCGTATTTTCTATCGCCAACAATTGAGCAACCAAGCCCTTGCATATGCACCCGAATTTGATTTTTTCGTCCGGTATGCAACATAACTTCAATTACATGGTATTTACCTTCGGCACGTAAATATTTGTATTCGGTTTTGGCAAATTTACTGCCTTCCATTTCGCGGTTAAATGCCGAAACTACTTGTTTTGCACCGTCGCGCAACCAGTTTTCAACCGTTCCGGTTTCGGGGTTTGGTTTATTTTCAACCAGCGTAATGTATTTTTTTGTAACCGTTTCCCACACTTCTTTTAGTTTAAATTGGGCTTCTTCGCTTTTTGCAAAAATCAACAAGCCTTCCACTTCGCGGTCAATTCGGTGTACAACCCAAAGTTTGGTTTTGTTGCCTTCGCGTTGTGTAACAAAGCTTTCGAGCATTTTATGGTACGAATTGTCGGTTCTTCCGGTTTTATCGCCGCACGAAAGTATGCCTGCCGGTTTTAAGCCTACCATATAATAGTCATCTTCAAAATAAATAGCTATAGGCCTTGAGCGCGTTGGTTTTGCCACTTTTTTGAGTGTATTTTCCAAACTCTCAATCGTTAAAACATCGGCAGATTTTAATTCAAAATTCTGATGTTTCGTTATTACTTTTCCGTTTACCGTAAGTTGCGAATGTTGCATTATATGCTTTACCTTTTGTTTCGAAGCGCCTTTGTACACTTCCAATAAAACGTTCAATAAGGTATCGTCTTGTTTAACTGTATGTCGTATCATTATCTGTTTTTTTATTTTTATGTTGAAATTATTGGGCGCTATTTGCTTATTCGTACAAACGTACCTAAGGGCAATACCACGCCCGAATTTGCTTTAAGGTAAAATTCGCCGGCTTCTTTTTGGCTGTGCTCAAAATACGAATCGACCAAATTGCTCGCAATAAGCGACGAATAGCCCAACGAATACAAGTTCAGAATAAAAAAGAAATTATTTTTATCTATCAGTTGGCTGCACAAATCGAGCAGTTCGTTAATACCTTCTTCCAAAATCCATTTTTCGCCTTCGGGGCCTCTGCCGTATGCCGGCGGGTCAATTATTATTCCTTGGTACACTTTGCCTCGCTTGGCTTCTCTGCGCAAAAACTTGGGTGCATCGTCCACTATTCGGCGTATGTTGTCTAATTCGCTCAAATCCGAATTTTCTTTGTTCCAATTAACCACTTGCTTTACGGCATCCAAATGGGTTACATCGGCGCCGGCAATGCAAGCCGCCAAACTTGCAGCGCCGGTATAAGCAAATGCATTTAAAATTTTAGCATTTTTGAACTTGGGTTGCGTAAGTTGGTGGTACATATAGTCCCAATTTTGAGCTTGTTCCGGAAAAACACCTAGGTGCCCAAAGGTAGTAAGTGCCAGTTTTAGTTTGAAATTTCCGGTAGGCAGCGTGTACGAAATGTTCCAATTATCGGGCATAGGTTTAAGCTTTGTCCAGCCGCCGTTTTCGCTGTCGCCAGAGCGGTACGAACGCTTTTGCACCTCGCGTTTAAATTTTGCGTGGGCAAGCTTTAGCCACTGCGCTTCGGGCAATTTTCGGTTCCAAATAGCTTGCGGTTCGGGTCGTATAAGCGTGAACTGACCAAACCGTTCGAGTTTTTCGAAATTTCCGGCATCAATAAGTTCGTAATCGGGAAAATTATTGGGGCTAAGCAGCTTAATATCCATTTCAATTTCAGAATTAGCAATCAATTGGCTGCAAAATTAGCAATAAAAACCGGTTTTTATACCAAAACTTAATGGCTTGTATGGTCGTTGCTCAAATTTTGTTGCCCAAGGTTTGGGTCGGGTGCCGGATTATTACTTGGCAGCATAATTCGTTTCACTTTTGCAATGTCTTCCATACTAATAAGTTCGTGTGCCGATTTTGCATTCGAAACATAAATTCCGCCCCAAATTTCGGCAATTTTCGAAGCCACTTCGTCGCGCGTATACGAGTTGAAATTGCGCTTAAACTCGGTTAAAAAGTCGTATACGTTTTCCAATTGGTCGTCTTCCAATTTTTCCACATGTTTAAATAAATTTTTCGACAAACCTACAAAATATTCGCGCAATTCTTCAATTTCGTCAGAGTTAAGCAACGGAAATTCAGGAGTATAAGGGTTAGTCAGGTCTTTGTAAAACGTTTTGTTTACCCAACTTTCAGTATCGCCAATTTTAACGTTGTTATATTTTTTAATAAATGAAATCCATGTTTCAAAATTGCCTTTCAAATCGGTATTCAACACTTCTAAACGTTGTGGTTTCAGGTCGGTAACCACATAAGGCAACACTTCAATTAAATAAAATTTGAAGTACTTTTTGGCATTTTTTCTAAACCTTATTCTATCTTTAATTATTTTGAAATAGAATTTCGACTCGGGGTCGATGTCGGCAAAGTAGAAAATAGCGCTTTGTTCGGCCTCTTTAGGAATAATACGACGTACATCGGAAGCATATTTTACGTCCAATAATTCAATCAGTTCAAATGGTAATCTCTTTTTCACCGGCTATTTTTTTGCTGTTGTAAATACCGTAACAAATGTAAGTATTTGTTATTTCTGTGCAAAAAAAACGAGGGTTTTTATTTTTTATGCTGAAAATAGTTGGCGAAAAAGCTGAAATATCCTCTACTGCTGCATTTGGTTGTAATTTTATACCACTAAGTTTTTATTTTGACCTTCAGGCGATGCTATTTTACACATTTTTTTTTGAGGTGAATTTGCAAAACTAAAAATGAATGCGAATATTGAAATTCCAGTTTGCTGTTTTAATTTCACCGGTAATTTTTATAGTTTTGCTCTGTTAAAAAACCACAAACCAATGATACTCATACTTTCGCCTGCAAAAACCCTCGAATTCGATTTCACTGCAAAACAGAACCTAACGACTCCGGAATTTTTAGCACAAAGCAAGCAAGTTATGCAAGCACTTAAACCTTATACGGTTACACAACTTATGGAACTGCAAGATATAAGCAAGGCGTTGGCAGAACTGAATTTTGAGCGTAATAAAACATGGACAGCCGACCATAATACGCCGCATGTTAAACCTGCAATTTTTGCCTTTAAAGGCGATGTGTATGTGGGGTTGCAGGCAGAAACCTTAACCGAAAGCAATTTGGAGTATGCACAAGCGCATTTGCGAATTCTTTCGGGCTTATACGGTGTGCTTAAACCGCTCGACGGCATTTTGCCCTACCGCTTGGAAATGGGCACCAAACTAAAAGTTAAAAGCGCATCCGATTTGTACAAATTTTGGAAACAGACACCGGCTAAGCATTTGTCTGAAACTGCTAAAAAAGCCGGCACTTCCCTATTGCTTAATTTGGCTTCGAACGAATATTTTAAAGCTGTTGATACAAAAACGCTTGGTTTGCGTATTATTTCGCCCGAATTTAAGGAGTTTAAAAATGGCGAATATAAAATTATAAGTTTCTTTGCAAAAAAAGCGCGGGGCGAAATGGCTCGTTTTGTAATTGAAAATAAGCTAACCGAGCCGCAGCAGTTAGAAGCATTTGATTTGTCGGGTTATCGATTCAACAATGCACTTTCAAAAACAGACAAACCGGTTTTTACACGAAATTAAATTTTGTACACTTCATAATTCTCAGTACTTTTGAAGTTTTTATGAATGCCGGGGTTTTTTAACTTCCGGATTAAAATTCGAAACATACTTGTTCGAATAATCGGAATAGTTTTAAACCGGGTACTTTTAGCTGAAATTTATGAATCGACTTGTTGTAATTGCCGTTCGTGAACACAAATATTTGGGCTTCATAGCCTTACCATATATTATTTCGCCTGAACCGGGAAAAGACTTTTATCATTCGGTCGGGCAATTTACCGTGGCCGATTTGGCGCTTTGGAAAATGGAACTTTCCAAAGAAGTGATTGAAATGGTAACCATTTCCGAATCGATTTCCGAAACCAATTTGCTCAAAATTTTCAAACCCAAAAAAGCGTCCGATAAGTCGTTTTTTGAGCAGTTTGATGCCGAAACGCTCGAAGCGCGAATTGTTCCTTATATCGAGCGCCGAATTTGCAAAATTATTGAACTTGGTAAGCAGGCAAATTTGCGTTTCTACCTTAAAAAACGACAATTCCAGAACCTTTACCAAGCCGACCAATTAAATGTACACTTGGCACCTGCCGAAGCGGTTTTCAATTTTATACGTACACCCGACAGTTTGCAGTATTATTTGTCGCTTATGCATAACAACGAAAATGTGCGACTTTACCGACGAAACGGCTTAATTGTAACCAACAACCCTTGTAACTTAATTTTGCGCAACGATTTGTATTATTTCGAAAATATTGACGGTAAAAAATTGCAACCGTTTTTCGAAAAAGAACATATTGAGGTGCCAAAAAGTGCCGAGAAAAAATATTTCGAAACCTTTATAACCAATGCTGTACGTAATTTTACCGTAAATGCCGATGGTTTTACCATAACCGAAGTTTTTCCGGGCTGTACTCCGGTGCTTAGTTTAGAGCACAATTTGGCAGGCAAAACATCGCTCAGGCTGTTTTTTGAATACGATACCATGCGCGTTGATTTCAATATGCCGCACGCGTTGGCTATTGAATTACAGCATAAAGACAACAGTTACCGTTTTGTAAAAACCTACCGTAACCTAAAACTCGAAAATAATTGCGTTGAACAATTGCGCAATTTGGATTTGCATACTACCGACAATGTGTTTTTTAGCATAAAAACCACCGCTAAAAAAGGGGTTGACGAGGAGTATTTGCTGCTCGAATTTATTATTGAAAACAAAAAAAGATTGGAAGAGCATGGATTTACGGTTCGGCAAATGCAATTGAAAGAAAAATATGTAACCGAAAAAGCCAATATAACTATAAATGTTGAAAAAAAGAGCGACTGGTTTGACGTGTACGGTACGATTTCATTAGGGAATTACGAATTTCCGTTTATACGACTAAAAAACAATATTTTATCCGGAAACCGCGAATTTATTTTGCCAAACGGCGAAGTTGCAATTTTGCCCGAAGAGTGGTTTGCGCAATTTACGCAGCTTTTTATTACCGGAATAGAGATTATGGGGCACTTGCATGTCGATTTTATAAAATATAAAGTGCTGGAAGATATTACAGTAGGCTTGGATAAAGCGGTGTACGAAAAGCTTAGCGAGTTCGACTACAGTGGCGAGCTTTTTCCGGTTCCTAAAAAACTCGAAGCCGATTTGCGCCATTACCAACATGCCGGCTACAGTTGGCTTACCGCCTTACGCAAAAATAAATTTGGCGCTTGCCTTGCCGACGATATGGGCTTGGGTAAAACCGTACAAACCATTGCAGCACTGCTTAATGCATTTGAAACCGAAGACCGAACCGTTGAGCAAACTACGGAAGAAAAAACCAAGAGAACGCTTAATCAGGGCGATTTATTTTCGGCAAATGCAGCGCAAACAAGTACGCTACTTGCTGCCGGAAATGAAATAATGCCTACGCTTATAGTGGTGCCTACATCGCTTATTTATAACTGGATGAACGAGTTGGGACGATTTGCTCCGCACCTTACCGTGGTAGCGTACGTGGGACCCGACCGCGAAAAGGCTTGGAATGCGGTAAAAAATCCGGATATTATACTAACAACCTACGGAATTGTGCGAAACGATGCCGAAGTGTTGTCGCAACGCTTGTTTTTCTACTTAATTTTGGACGAAAGCCAGAACATAAAAAACTCCGATTCGAAAACCTACGAAAGTGTAATGCAGCTCAAAGCGCGCTATCGGTTGGCACTTACGGGCACACCGCTCGAAAATTCGCTCACCGATTTATGGTCGCAAATGAATTTTCTGAACCCCGGAATGCTTGGTAATTTACAGTTTTTCAAAGAAAACTATTTGTACGCCATTGAGCGAAGCAACAACCCCGAACGCTCGGAGCAATTGAAAAGCCTAATTTCGCCTTTTTTGCTCCGCCGCACCAAGCAAGAAGTTGCCAAAGATTTGCCACCGGTAACCGAGCAAATTATTTATTGCGAAATGTCGCCGGCGCAACAATCGCTGTACGAAAAAGAAAAATCGAGCGTGCGAAACGAAATTTTGAACCAACTTGCCGAAGAAAAAGGCAAACGAAATTGGATGTTTATTTTGAAATCGCTTACCGCATTGCGCCAAATGGCTAATCACCCAAAACTTACCGTTTCAAACTATGCCGAAAGTTCGGGTAAGTTCGACGAAATGCTTTTCTATATCGAAAGTATTTGCGCCGAAGACCATAAGGTACTTATTTTTTCGTCGTTCGTTAAGCATTTGGAACTTATTGAAGCAGAGCTTAAACAACGAAAATTGCCCTACTCCATGCTTACCGGCGCAACTCGAAACCGCGAGCAAACCATAAACGAGTTTAAATATAACAAGGAAGTTCGAATTTTTCTTATTTCGCTAAAAGCCGGCGGCGTGGGGCTAAACCTAACCCAAGCCGACTACGTTTTTGTTGCCGACCCTTGGTGGAACCCGGCAGCCGAAATGCAAGCCATTAGTCGTGCTCACCGAATTGGGCAAGAAAAAAATGTGTTTGTGTACCGTTTTATTTCAAGAAATACAGTAGAAGAAAAAATTATAAAATTGCAAGAAAAGAAACAACTTTTGGCCGATATGTTTGTAAACAATTCGAACCCACTGATGAGTTGGAATAAAGATATGCTTGCCGAATTATTCGATTAGGTTTGTTGAAAAAAATAGCCCATGAAGTTATCGTTTCGTTATTTTGCAAAAATTCACTGAAGCATTAATTACTTTATATTCGCACTTAATTTTCAACCCTTTGCGCATAACAAAATCATTTTTTGTAAAAAGTTCTACCTTAGAAAGTTAAACTTTGCATTGAAAACCTCGAAGAGGTTAAATAACCATTAATTCTCCCCTTTCAGGTAGCATGTCAAAAATTGGAACGAAAATTAAAATAAATAGTTCCAATTTCAATCAGGTAATAAGGTTAACGTTAATTATTCTTATACTAAACCGCTATCAAGATATTGAATAAATTATTATATTTGCCAAAATATTTACAGCAGGCAAATGAAGACAAAACCACATTTAACAGATATTGAGCTTTTTAAAAAGCTGAATGAACAATCAGAACTCCGAGCGTATCAAGATTGGCAAATAATTTATTCAGTACAAAAAAATGCAGGTACGAAAAGTGAAACAATTGCACAAATATTAGGAATTAGTCAATCTAAAATTTACAGAGTTATTCAACTTTATAATAAATTCGGTGTAAATTGGCGTATTTATGGCAAGTGGGGCGGACGCAGAGACGCTCGATGCCATATGAGCTTTGAGGAAGAATCGCAAATTTTAGCCAAAGTATCCGAAAGCGCATTAACAGGAAAGATATTGATATACAAACATATAAAAGATATTATTGAGACTAAAATTGGCAAAACAGTTTCAGATGATTACATATGGGATTTGTTTAAACGACACGGTTGGAAGAAAAAAGTACCCCGTCCAAGCCATCCAAAAGCAGACATGGAAAAACAAGAGGAATATAAAAAAACTTCAAACAAATTCTGGCAACCAAACATTTAGAATTCAATAATTTAGAAAACGAAAAGCCAATAAAACTGTTTTTTCAAGACGAAGCTCGTTTTGGTCGAATTGATAATATTTGTTCTTGTTGGGTACCCGCAAAAGAGCGAGCAATTGTCGGCAGCCAAATAATCAGACAATACTTATATGCCTACACTGCAGCTTGTCCGGAAACCGGTGAGAATTTCTCTCTTATTCTACCTTATGCAAATACTGAATGTATGGATTTGTTTATGAATGGATTATCGGAACAATTTAGCAACTACCGCATTATATTGGCAATGGATAGAGCTTCATGGCATACCGGCGAAAAAACACAAAAATGGAATAACATAGTGCCGTTGTTAAATCCGCCTTATTCGCCGCAACTTAACCCAGTGGAAAATCTTTGGGCACATATAAGAGAAAATGGAGGATTCAAAAATACGACCTTCAATTCATTACGGGAAGTTGAAATAAATTTGGAAAAAGAACTGAAAAACTTGAATAAAAATACCGTTAAATCAATTACATTATTCAAATGGATTGAATCAGCTATTTGATAGCGGTTTAGTATTACTACTAAGTTTTAAAGCATTGTAAATAATGCTTTAAAACCTAAGCAGAAAAACAATAATAAAAAAAAACACCTTAAGGTTACTGTGCTTTGCCGAAATATTATCTTATTCTATTTCAAGAAAAAGAACATGAAAATTTTGAAATAAATTATCATTTTTCATAACCCACCCTACGTTTTTTTTACGTTTTAGACAACCTCTTTAATTCGACCTATCAATAACAATTAAATAACTTGGTTTGCACATTGTTAAGCTTACAGATTCGTACTACAATAATTCCATTGTACGAAAGATTAACGGTATGTTGTAATTCGTTCGTTGCTGCTTTGTACAATAGCTTTCCGGAAATATCGTGTATTGAAATTTGCTTTTCTGCTTCTCCTAATTTTGTCAAATACAAGGTTTCGTTCAATTTAATCAGGTTGAAATCTTCGGTATCTTTAGTATTTTCAATGGAATTTGCCAATTTACTTACAATTTCGATGCTGAATCTTGTACCGTTAATTCCTCCCGAATAATCGAAATTATATACTAATTCCGGGCTTATTTTTCTTTTAATTGAAAGGCTGTTATCGTTTAAATAATAGTCTAAATTAGAATCAAAATTTACTTCCGAAAAACTTAACGAATATTTTCCTTCAACAGCTTTTACAAAAATTGGAAACTTGCCCGTTTCAACCGGCAAAAGGGTATTTATGGCTAATTTAGTATTTTGTTTGGTATGAAAATAGATTTGTGGAACTTGCTCGTTTTGGCTAAATAGTTTATAAGCATCCAGCTTATTATCAAAATCTTCCGTTGCATTCAAATTAAACCTGAGCAAGGTTTGGTCGGAAAAACCGTTGCCGTTTATTTCCATTTTAAGTCCGAAGTTTTCGTTTTCGGAACGCTCCGATTTATAAAATGCCTTGGTATCTACCGGACGAATTGTTGCATCATTTCTAAAAGCTAAGTTACCGCCGGTTGTTTGATTGCATTTAACAAAAAAAGCTTGCCCTACCGGAATATTATTGCTACCTCCGTTAAGTGCACCGTTGTTGGTTTGCGGTGTTCCGCCGGCAGTATAATACTTGTAATTGGCAATTTTGTCGTCCCAAAAGTAAATGGTATTATCAATACCGGTTTTAGTAATTTCGTTGGAGTTCCAATCAATTGCTGCGGTATACGGATTGCCAACCAAATTCCAACCTTCGTTTTTCGAATCTAAATCGGCATAATCGGTATAAGTAAGTACTATATTTACAAAGCCTTGTGTTAAATTTCCTTCAAAACATATAGTTTCAGTTGGGTGTTCGTAGGCATAGCCTTGCATTACACCAAATTCGGCAGTTGCAATTTTTTCCCATGCCGATTCCGAATTCGAATTATCCATGTCCCACTTGGTTGTTTCGTTGCTTTGCCATAGTTTTTCTGTATTCGCGCTTGTAGTTTTGGCATTTGCAACCGGCGAACTTATATAATGCCACGCCGTTGTGCCTTCGTTTGCAGGCAAATAGCGGTACACTTTAGTTTTTCCGTTGGGTATATTAATCGTACCTTCATTTAAAACATAACCGGTTCCTTTGGCACTCGATTTTATAATAAGCGAATCGGTTAAAGTTAGCGCTGAAGTTTGATGGATTTCCAAGCCTGCATTTTCGTATACAACGATACTTCGGTAGGTTTCATTCAAAGCATAGCTGGGGTTATTGGCGGTTTTATCAACCGAAATTTTTGAATAATTCGACGGTTTTTGTGCTAAATACCAGTTTTCCAAATCGTTCCAATCGGTATTTTTGCCCATCCACACCGCATCGCCCGAATGGAATGAAAAATCGGTAAAATAGTTTTGGGGCTTCACTATCCATTCCGAATTTTCGGCAGTTGTTCCGGCACTTGCAGCCCAATTTGTATTTGCCGAAACCACCGAATGTTTTCGAAGTAAACTCATATTTGCCGTGGCAGTGGCTATTCCGCCAACCGCCCAGCCGGTTGCGGGGTTTTCGCCGGCATTACCTATTGCATCGAGCAGCGCATTGGCGTTGGTATCGTAAAAAAGACCGACGGCATCGTTTCCGTTGAAATTAATGAACCCTTTATTGCTTAATAAATTAGCTTTTTCTTGCAATTCGGGAGCTGCATCCGAATTTACAATGCGGTAGGTTTCCCACGGATTAATTATTCCTGTTAATCGAGTAAATGTAGCCGACCAAGGTTCGCCATTATTGGCAATATTTAGGGCGTAATTGCTTAAATCGATGGGTACTTCGGTTCCGTTAAAAATTTCAAGTGCTTTATTATCAGTAGTTCCTTCAATGTATTCAGAAAAAAATAAATCGGTAACCGAATTACAATTTTGTGCATGTAAGCCTAAATTATTTACCGTATTTAGCGGATAAACAAGCCATGCTAAACCCAATGTACTAAAACCGGAACTAGGGTTATCCATACTACCTATTTTTGTGCTGAAATGGCGAAGTAAGGTCCGCGATGCGGTTTGCTTTGTACCTTGTTCCCATTTGGTTCCCGGGTTTTCGCCTATACTCCCAAAAATATCAACCGCCTGATTTATTGAAACTTTGAACAACACAATGGCATCGTTTCCGTTGAAATTGGCTGCGGTAGCTTGCACTTTTTCACCGGGAAACAAAACAGCATCGGCGTGGGCAAGTACTAAGGTTTTTCCGTTTTCCAAACTTCCCGATAATAGGTTATTGTTAGTAGCCGAAGCACTTCCGTTTGCATATAGTTGTAATCGGTAATCGCTTAAATCAAGGGTGGTTCCGGTGCCGTTGTATAGTTCAATATATTTATTGTACGAATCGCCATCTACGTATTCCGAAATAAACAATTCGCGCGTACAACCGGTGCTTGCAAGTGTTTTAAACTGAATTTTAGGAACTTCCGCACCAAGCTTGTAAGCAACTTCGGTTCCGGAACCAACAGCGGCAAAAACTTTGATAAAATAATCGGTTTGCGGATTCAAATTAACAAAAGTTGCCGTTTGTGTGCCTGAGGGTATAATTTTGCAAGTTTCCGACTGAATTTCCTCCGTACCGTTTGTCGGCTCCTGAATGGCATCGAAACCTACCGAACTGAGTTTTACTACATAAAATTCAGGAACCTGCGTGCCTCCGGCATCGGTCCAAGTAATGCGTGCTGCATAGTTGGTAAGTGCAAAAACGGTAACATTTGTGCAATGGTTTTCGGGTTCTGCCTGTACATCAGCATTATAATGCAAGGCGTACGAAGGTTTTATAAATGTCAATAAAACACTTAAAATCAATAAGTGGTGCGTAAAATTTTTCATAGTGCAAATCTGAATTCGTTTGTTTTTGTGAAATTAATAGTAGTACATTTTCAATGTCCAATATTATTGGTTTTTCGCTAAAAAACAAATGCGAATTTGCACTTTTTAACCTAATACGGAAAATTATTTTAATGGTAACTTTTCACATCGTTTAATCATTTGATTTTAACCGCTAAAGCATATTTTAATAAACGATGGTGCCGGTCGGTTTGGTTAAATTCTGACAAAGCTATGCAATAGAATATTCCACCGTGCTGTTTTAAAGCAATCGGCATGGTACCGAAAAACGGTTGGAACGCGAACCGGAAATTGCAGTTTTATCCTTTTTAAATTATTGTAAATTAGCTGGTTAGTTATCAAAACAAAAACCTGCCAAGCATACTTGCCGGCAGGTTTTCAATATTATAGCTATCGCATTAACAATTATTTACGCTTTATACAAATCCATATCTTTTAAACTGAAATTTTTGATATAGAACGCACGCTCGTTGTTTTCGGCAGCGCCTTTTTTAATAAAAATTTCGGCAGAAATTCGGTACTCTTCCGAGCGCATGGTGTCTTGCAACAACAAGTAACCCATAATAATGTTACCTGCCATTTCAACCAATCGGCGCGCATGAAAGTCGATATATTCCGGATTTTTGAATTCAACCACCGTAGCAGTAGCAGCTTCATATTCAGCCGTCATAACTTGCAAATGTCGGCGCATAAATTCGTATTCGGCACTCAGCGGCATGGCATCAAATTCCCTAATACGCTCCAAGTAACCGCCGGCAGTTACTCCACGAATGGCAGCCACTACCTGCAATTGCGAAGTACCTTCGTAAATGGTGGTAATACGCGCATCGCGGTAAATACGCTCAATCGGAAAATCTTTCATAAAGCCCGTTCCACCGTGTATTTGCAACGAATCGTAAGCTATTTGGTTCGAATATTCCGACGAAATAAGTTTCAATAACGGAGTAAAAATATCGGCCATTTTGCGGTATTTTTTCATATCGTTGCGGTCTTCCGTTTCCAGTTTTCTGCCTTCGTCTTGTAACTCTTGCAAAACTTTATACATATCTACATAGCGCGAAGTTTCGTATAACAAGCTGCGTTCGGCATGTAATTTAACGCGCATGTTGGTAAGCATTTCGTACACCGCCGGAAATTGGTCGATGGTTTTGCCAAACTGAGCACGTTCGGCAGCATATTTAAGCGCCTCGCGGTATGCAGCTTCCGAAATACCAACCGACTGAGCACCAACACCCAAACGAGCGCCGTTCATAAGCGACATTACGTATTTTATCAAGCCCAATTTACGGTCGCCAACCAGCACCGACGGAGCATTTTTGAACACCAACTCGCAAGTTGGCGAACCTTTAATACCCAATTTATTTTCAATTCGGCGTACGGTAACTGCATCGTCGGCTTTGTCGTAAATAAACAAGCTCAAACCGCGCGCATCGGTGGTATTTTCTTCCGAACGAGCCAAAACCAATGAAATTTCAGCATCGCCATTGGTAATGAAACGCTTAACACCGTTCAAAATCCATTTTCCGCTTTTTTCGTCGTAAGTTGCTTTCAAATTTACGGCTTGCAAATCGGAACCGGCATCGGGCTCGGTTAAATCCATAGCAGCCGTTGCACCTTCGTTAAAACGAGGCAAAAACATGGCTTTTTGTTCTTCCGATGCAAATTCGTGAATGGTTTCGGCACAATCCTGTAAGCCCCAAATATTAGCAAAACCGGCATCGGCGCGCGAAATCATTTCGCCTGCCAACACATACGGTGTAAGCGGAAAATTCAATCCTTTATATTTACGAGGCAAAGTCATACCAACCAAACCGGCTTGTACCAGTGCATCGTAGTTTTCTTGCGTGCCTTTTGCATAGGTTACGCGTCCGTTTTCTACGGTTGGGCCGTCGTGGTCAACTCCTTCGGCATTCGGGCCAATAATTTCGGCACAAATTTCGCCAACAATATCCATAATTTTATCGTAGCTGTCCATCGCATCTTCAAAATCCAACGCTGCGTAATCGTAGGTTTCAGCATCAATATAATTTCGTTCTTTCAATTCCACAATCCGTTTCATAAGCGGATGCGTTAGGTGGAATTTCAAATCTTTATTATCGGTATAATGATTCATCGTTTTTCAAATTTTAAAATTAAAACCTTAAAAATTAGCCCAACTTATTTCGAATTCTTTTTATAGAATTTAATCATTTTTGGCACCACATCGGCAATTTCGCCGTTTATAACATAGTCGGCAATTTGGTTAATTGGCGCATGCGGGTCGTTATTTATCGAAATAATCATAGCCGATTCGTTCATACCGGCGGTATGCTGAATTGCGCCCGAAATACCGCACGCAATGTATAATTTAGGTCGAACGGTTACTCCGGTTTGCCCAATTTGGCGTTCGTGCTCAATATATCCGGCATCAACCGCAGCACGCGAGCCGCCCACTTCGCCACCCAATAAGGCAGCCAATTCGAACAATAAATTGAAGTTTTCTTTTGAACCCACTCCGTAACCGCCGGCAATAATAATACCGCTGTTTTTTATGTTCACTTTGCTTTTTTCCAAGTGGCGCTCAATAATTTTCACCACAAAATCGGTATCGTTCAAAATCTTTTCGGTTTCAACCTTAACAATTTTGCCTTTAAAATTTGCGTCAACAATTTCTTTTTTCATAACCCCTTCGCGAACGGTAGCCATTTGCGGATGCATTTCGGGGTTTATAATGGTAGCCACAATGTTACCTCCAAACGCAGGGCGAATTTGGTACAATAAATCTTTGTACGTAGTGTCCGATTTTTTCTCGTAGTGGTCGCCAATTTCCAACGAAGTACAGTCGGCAGTTAAGCCGCAACGCAAAGCCGAAGCCACGCGTGGCGCAATGTCGCGACCCACCGAAGTTGCGCCAAAAAGCACAATTTGCGGGTTGTTTTCTCTAATTATATGTTGAAGAATTGCACTGTGCGGTAAGTTCAAGAAATGTTCCAGACGCGCATCTTCAGCCATATAAATTACATCGGTACCGTACGGAAACACCTGTTTTTCAACACCTTTTAAGTTTGCGCCTATAATAGCGGCTTCCAAACGACAGTTCAATTGGTTTGCCAATTTGCGTCCTTTCGAAAGCAATTCGAGGCTTACATCGCCAATTAATCCGTCTTCAAATTCGCAATAAACTAATATATTTTTCATTTGTAACCTTAGTTTTAAATTTAATATTGGTTTTCAACGCTTGGTTTTTCTTTTTTTATGTTGAAGTTTATTCAGCATAAAACAATGAAATTCCATAGCTTATCCAATCGTATGATTTGCAATCAGTTCTTTCATCAACTCTTCAATTTCTTCGTTCGCGTTGCTCAATACTTTGGCATCTTTAGCTATAAACACTACGTTTTCAATAGCTTTTACCTTTGTAGGCGAGCCCGAAAGACCCAAAAATGTATCGTCGGCTTGTACATCGGCAACGCTTAACTCGTCAATTTGCAAGTAAGGGCGTTTGGTTTTCAGCGCAATATAATCTTCGGCAGCGTCGGCAAGTTCGCTAATGGTGCGTGCGTGTTTGTATTTCATTACAAATTTAGCATTGCGTGCACGGCAATCGGCAGCCGAGCCGGTTACGGTAATAAGCACCGGAAACGTAGCTTTTACGGTTTCGGTTCCACGCTCCAAGCGGCGTTTTACAGTTATTGAATTGTTGGTAACTTCCAAGGTTTCTTCGGCATAGGTAATTTGCGGAATGCCTAATTTTTCGGCAGCTTGCGGACCAACTTGTGCGGTATCGCCGTCAATTGCTTGTCGGCCACCAAAAATAAGATCGAATTCGCCTAATTTTTTTACAGCGCACGAAATTGCATACGACGTAGCCAAGGTATCGGAACCGGCAAATTTACGGTCGGTTAGCAGGAAACCACGGTCGGCACCGCGATACAAACCTTCGCGAATAATTTCGGCAGCACGCCCCGGTCCCATGGTAAGTACCGTAATTTCGGCGTTCGGGTTTTTGTCTTTCACGCGCAAAGCCATTTCTAAGGCATTCAAATCTTCCGGATTAAAAATAGCCGGCAACACCGCACGGTTTACTGTACCGTCGGCTTTCATAGCATCTTTTCCAACGTTTCGTGTATCGGGAACTTGTTTAGCCAATACAATGATTTTCAGTTTTTTAGTCATAACAACATTTATATTTTAGATGGAATGAAACCATACTCTGCCGACCCAAATTGCCGCTATTTCCGGAATAAAAAGCCTACGAGTATTCATTTGCCAAATGTTAAATAAATTTCGAAATAGCTTGCAAAATTATTAAAATAATATTTTCTGACAATATGCAAACGCTTATTTAGATTCGTTATGAATATACTGAGAATTAAATTATTATGCACGAATAGTTTTTTTCAGAACCGCTAATACCGAATTTACATACCTTACCGGCATTAATTTGTTAAGCAAAATACTTACTTTTGTATTCGACCCGATAAATAGGTTTGCAAAACAATAATCTCAAATTTTACTATGAAAAACAATTTTTACTTACTTTCATTCAAAAAAATAGCCATTATAATGGTCATTTTTTCAACATTAACCGGCTGTTCTTTATTCCGCAATTACAGCAGAATAAGCATCTTAGAGGATTTAGCAAATGCCTCGCGTATTACTAAATATGAAGCAATTTATTTTGATATAAACAAACGTTCACCATTAATTTTATTGAACCAATCGATTGTAAAAAATACAAAAGCTAATAAACTAACCAATTACAAACTATTTCATACCTTAACTTTAACCGAAAACAGTTTTGTAGTAAACGATTCGGCTTATTTAATTATTGATAAAGAAGTTTTTACATTAATTCCCGAACGAAAAGAATTGGATTCAAAAAGGGAAGTATCGGTAGACAAAAATACCATTTTAACATCCGATTCGACTAAAATTGATGTGGTAAGCGGTTACAATGTAAGTACCCGAAATTTGGTACGCTATATATACAACTTAAAACCCGAACAAGTTAATAAGCTTAAGGAGGCTAAAACCATAAACTTTCAATATTATGCAGGCCCGCATATTATCGTTGCCAAAGTTCGTCCTTTGCAAGCAAAAAAAATGAAACGCTTTTTCGAAACCTTCTAAAATGTTCGGTTCGCATTCTACAGAATCAGTAATAAAAAAGCCACCTAACGATTCGAAAAAATATATTCAAAAAAAGTTTCTTTATGTAAAAAAAAAGTTGTAATATTGCAGCCGATTTCGCTAAAGGAAAAATAAAAATTAAGATACTGATGGACTTACTAAAAGTTGTAGAGAACGCATTCTCGCCAAGAAATGAACACCCAAGTTTTAAAGCCGGTGACACCGTAACAGTAAACTATAAAATCCGCGAAGGTAACAAAGAACGTGTGCAAGCATATCGTGGCGTTGTTATTCAACGCAGAGGACAAGGTGCAACCGAAACTTTTACCGTGCGCAAAATTTCTAACGGTATTGGTACCGAAAGAATTATACCTGTACACTCTCCTTTCATCGAAAGCATTGAAGTGAACAAAAAAGGTAAAGTACGTCGCGCTCGTATTTTCTATTTACGCGACCTTACCGGTAAAAAAGCTCGTATTAAAGAAAAACGTTTTTAGTATTTTTTATACTTACGACATAAAAAAACAGCTCGAAAAAATTTCGAGCTGTTTTTTTATTTTTTGTTCTTCAAAATAAATTCGGTTCGCCTATTTTTAGCTCGAATTACTTCATCTGAACCTTTTTTTAGCGGTCGGGTTTTGCCATAGCCAAAGGTTTTGATTCGGAGCGGTTCTATGCCTAATTCAACGAGGTGTTTTTTAACCGATTCCGAACGCTTGAGCGAAAGTTGCTTGTTGAATTGTTCGGTGCCTACTTCATCGGTATGTCCGGCTATTTCAATATCGAAATTCGGATTTTCGTTTAATAATTCAGCCAACTTTGTTATACATTCTTTACTTACCTTGGTTAATGCGGAAGCATTAAATTCGAAAAATATATTATCGAAAACAAAGGCAGTGTCGGCTTTAAGCAAAGGAACCGTAAAATCGATAACTGTAGGAACACTAAGCAATTGATGATTCGGATTTATGTAGGCTGTTTTAAAAATGCGACCTTGCTTTTTTGCCGTAAGAATATACTCCTCCTCTTTATCCAGAGGAACTGCTACGGCATATTTTCCGGTGCTTCTATCAACCATTCCTTCGGTAAAGATTTGTTTTTTAGTGCCTTCAAGCGTTATTGAAGCATCGGTAATTCCTTTTCCGTGCTCGTCGAAAAGTGTACCTTTAATAAAGAGAATTTGTTTGGGTCGGGCTTCGTCATATAATTCGGAAGTAAAAATATCCCAACCGCCTTCGCCCAAATTAAGCTGGTTCGAAGCAAAAAATAAACTGTTGCCGTTTGCCGAAACAATAAAACCAACTTCATCGTTTTTTGTATTAATAGGAAAACCAAGGTTTTTCGGTTCAGTCCAATCTCCTTGACCCACATATTGCGAGTAATAAATATCGAAACCGCCAATGCCGAATCGGCCGTTTGAGGCAAAATAAAGTGTTTGGCTGTCGGTATGAATAAACGGAGTTTTATCGTCGCCGGCGGTATTAATTACCGGACCCAAATTTACCGCTTTTGTCCAATTTCCTTTCGAATCTTTAACCGCTTTGTAAATATCCAAACCGCCCAAACCGCCCGGGCGTGCCGAAACAAAAAACAACACTTTGCCGTCGCCGGTTATGGTGGGTTGCCCTTCAAAAGTTTCGTTCGAATTTATATTTGCGCCCAAATTAGCAAGCTGAGTCCATTTGCCGTCGACAAAATCGGTACTAAAAATGTCGCAATTTCGGTACGAGGTGTATGAATTGCGAATATAATCGCAAATTGTTAAATATAATTGGTTATTATTAAGCACAATACTTGCACCGCCTTGGTTTCTGCCATCGTTAAACGGCGAAGGCAATTTGCGCCCCGTGGTATAGCGATAATTGGTGTCGCCCGGCATTAAATAACGGGTACTGAAGGTAAACTCCTCCACCTCTTCGGAGTTTACTGCCGAAGGCGAGCGTTTTTTGAATCGGTGGGTATAAAACATCATTTCGCCGTCGTGCGAAATAAGCGGTAAAAACTCGTCGTCGGCAGTATTTATACCACCGTTAAGCGACATTGGATTGAACGGAACCGGGTTTTTTATCAGTTCAAAATGCATGGTAATATTCCGAACCATGTCGGTTACATTGAACAAAGAATCGTTGCCGGTTTTGCGATTTGCCAAATATTTTTGCAAATGTCGGTCGGCAGTTTGGTAATCTTGCATGTTGTAGGCAATGGTACCAAGGTAATAGAACGAGCTCCAGTCTTCAATTTGCGGACATTTCGAAATTACAAAATTTAAATTGGTGGTAGCTTTTTGGTAGTAGCGTTGCACTTTGGGCGAAATAACTTCGTCGGCCAAAAAACTTTGTCCGGTTGAAAAATTCAGCACCGCAAACCAATAAGCTGCTTCAACAAAATTGGGTTCCA
>JAIFNC010000164.1 GCA_020047935.1 Bacteroidota bacterium | reverse complement strand
TAATGCATTGCCAACCAATCTTTGGCTTGGTCTAACGTATCAAACGATTTCACATCGCGACCGGTTAACCGCATCAACCCATTAAATACCAACTGTTTTAATCCGATTACGCCAACAATTGCACTTGCTTTAATAAACGGTTTGTTACTTTTGAGCAATTCGCCAAACAAATCGCGAATTTCGTTATTAAAATGCATGTTTTCGATAGAAGCCAACGAATAAACGGATTTTACCGGTTGCTTATGAATGTAATTTCGAGCATGCCCCATAACGGTACTTACATCGGCAGGCAATTTTAAATTCGAAAAATCGAGAAAAACCATCGACTTACCTTTATGTGTAAAGCTTGTAACTCTGTTGTTCATATAGTACGTTTTAAATTATTCAATACCTTATTAATAAATTATTTAACACAATGTTTAATTTGAATTGACATTTTCAATTAAGATAATTTCACTAAATACAAATCCTAAGATACGAAAAAAATAAAAAGCATTTTCAACTGCTGCTAAATTTTTATTTAATTTTACTGCATATTTTTCTACTCAATTTTTTGTTCCGCAATTTATGAAACCTATTCGAATTATTGCCGACGCACATATTCCGTTTTTAACCGGTAAACTGGAGCCGTTTGCCGAAATCAGCTATTTGCCGGGGATTGACATTACGCCGGAAAAAATAACCAATGCCGATGCTCTTTTAATAAGAACCCGAACCAAAATAAACGAAGCATTGCTTAAAAACACTTCGGTTAGCATGGTGGCAAGCGCAACCATTGGTTTAGACCATGTCGATTTGAATTTTTGCCAACATGCCGGAATTACCGTACACAATGTGCCGGGTTGCAATGCCGGTTCGGTTGCGCAATATGTAATTGCAGGCATTTTACATTACGCTGTTCAGCAAAGAATTTCGTTGAAAGACTATACATTGGGAATAATTGGCGTAGGCAATGTTGGCAAAAAAGTAGCCGATTTTGCAAAAGCCATTGGGCTTAACTTACTGCTTAACGACCCACCACGCGCAGCAATTGAAGGCTCGGCAAATTTTGTCGATTTAGACTACTTACTGCAACATTCCGACATTATTAGTCTGCATGTTCCGCTTAACGTTTCGGGCAAATTTGCTACCTACAATTTGGTAAATGAATCGTTTGCCGGATTAATGAAACGCAATGCGCTTTTTATTAACACCTCAAGAGGCGAGGTTGTAAAAGAAGAAGTGTTATTCGATTTATTGAAATCGGTGAAAATTTCGGGGGCAATATTGGATGTTTGGAAAAACGAGCCAAACTTAAACACTGAACTTGCTAATTTAGCGCTAATTGCAACACCACACATTGCAGGCTATTCAATAAACGGGAAAGCAGCCGCTACCCAAGGAATTATTGAGCATACCGCCAATTTTTTCGGATTCAACAAACAATTTATAGAACCCATAAAACTGCCTTCCCCACCCCACGAGTTTATAACGATAAGCGAAGAAGAAAGAACTTTTGAACAAGCAATTTACGCATACGTAAGCCATAGCTATAATATAACTGCCGATAGCTTAGCCCTTAAAAATGATTTTTCGAACTTCGAAAAGTTACGAAATAATTATCCGGTAAGGCACGAATTTTACAATTTTAGTATTGAAAATGAAATTCGAAATGCTGAAATTCGAAATTCACTTTTACAACTTGGTTTTCAATTTAAATAAACTTATTTACGGGCATATTGAAGCAAATCCGGTGTAATTGCTTCAAACCTGTAGCCTTGTATAGTGAAATGCTCCAATACTTTCGGCAATGCTATTTTTAATCGGTCGAACGCTTTTAACGAATCGTGAAACACAATGATGGAGCCCGGACGAGTATTATTTATTACATTTGCGGCAACTTGTTCGCCGGTAAAAAGTGCACTGTAATCGCCACTAAGCACATCCCACATAATTATTTTAAAGCGCAAACGCAAATTACGCAATGCTTTGAGCTTAATTCTACCATGCGGCGGACGAAACAAACCGGTTTGAATAAATTTTTCGGCTTCGGCAACATCGTCTAAATATAATTCTACCGAGGTTTTGAACCCATTGGTATGGTTATAGGTATGATTTCCAATGCTATGCCCCGCTTCTTTAACATTTGTATAAACTTCCGGGTTTTTTCGCACATTATTTCCAACACAAAAAAAAGTGGCCTTTGCCTTGTATTTGGTTAGTAAATCGAGGACAAAAGGCGTAACTTCCGGAATCGGTCCGTCGTCGAAAGTAAGGTAAATAATTTTTTCCTTCTGCGGAATAATCCAAGTTAATTTCCGAAGCAGTTTTCGCAATAAAAATGGTGGACGTACAGATGGCTGCATAGAATAATTTGAAAAATCGGTAATTAGTTAATAATGCGAATTAAGGGTTCGGAATTGTTCTGTGTAACTCTTTGGTTTCTCGGTGGTTCTCTGTGTTATAAAATTTTAATTACACAGCGTTTTGCTTCGCAGAAATTGTTCTCAGAGAACGCACAGTGTATCACTGAGATAGTTTTTCAACGCTTAATTCACATTAATAATGCTATTTAAAAAGCTTTGCTAAAGTTATTAAACTTCAACAAAGCTTTTTTATTATAATGAATTTCAACAATTTACATTAAACCGTATTTTGCTAAAATTTGTTCTGCCGATTTAGTAAGTTCGTCGGCTATTTCCTTTTGTTTGTACAAACCGGCAATTCGAATTGTTTCGCCGATTAATGCAAAAGCACGCTGTTTATCTTCATCAATACTTTTAGTTTTATCGGTACTGCCTAAGCCAAAGAAATAATTTATTTCGCCCAAGGTTCGGCGACCAAAGGTGGTTATAATTTCGTTGGCAACTTCGGTTTTGTTCAGTTTGTAGTACAATTCGGCTATAAGTAAGTTATAATAATTATACGAAATCATTGAATCGGGAATCAAATCCTGACAACGATCCAAGACTTCCAACGCACGGTTTGCATCTCCTTCCTCGTACAAAGCTTGCGCAAGACGATAAAAACTATTGCGCAAATTGGTAATCATTCGCAAATTATTTTCGTCCAAATACAAGTTTTTATTTTCTTCAATACCACCAAATCTGAATTTTTTCATCAGGTTTTGGTACAAAATTTCGGTGTCAATTCTACCGGTTTGTCCACTTTGTTCGGCAGTTTCAATAGGTACCAATCGGTACGCCAACCCATCGAGCTGGAAGTATTTTTCGAGGCTCGAATAACCTGATGGCCCCACGGTAATAGCAAAATATATTGGGCGCTGCCAATTGGCATTTGCAATTAAATCGAGCACCATAAGTTCGGCTTTGCGAACATACGACCGCTTTCCTAAATCCCAATCGAGTGCCTTAACAATTTTGTCGGCATCGGCAGGTTTAACGGTACCGTTTGCGATAACAGCAGCTGAATCGACCGGCACAATAAAACGCGACGATGGGAAATATTCGAACTCTTGACCCGGTTCAGGTACCAGTTTCGTTTTACGGTCGTCGGAACCAACAAAATTTAACTGGTCTTTAAGCGTTACATTGTTCTTAAGTACATTCTGAATATATACAATTTCGCGTTTGCCTTGTATGTATTGGCTGTAATTGAACGAGAACGGAATAGGTGCCGATTGATAAGCCTGTTTTTTCATTTGCTCGATATACCAATCGGTATTCAAGTAGCTTAAGTTTATAACGCGAACATCGGTTCTAACGCCTTCAACTTCTTGCACATACCAAAGTGGAAAAGTGTCGTTATCGCCATTGGTAAAAATAATGGCATTCGGTGCACACGACTCAAGATAATTTACTGCAAAATCCCTCGCTGAGTATCGACCTGAGCGGTTATGGTCGTCCCAGTTTTCGATAGCCATAATGCCGGGTACTAAAACTACACCCAATATGGCAGCTACTGAAATTGAAATTATTTTTGGTGCTAATTTTTGTAAATAATGGTATAATCCGGCTACTCCAAAACCCACATACACTGCAAAAACATAGAATGAACCGGCGTACGAATAATCGCGTTCACGAGGTTGGAAAGGCGGCTGGTTTACGTACAGAACAATTGCCAAACCGGTAAAAAAGAACAGTAAGAACAAAATCCAGAAGAAATTGAAACCGTGTCCTTTCATGTTGTAAAGCCAAATCATTCCTAATATACCGAATATAAGCGGCAGGAAGAAATAGTTGTTTCTACCTTTGTTGTTTTTCAAATCTTCCGACAATTGCGATTGGTCGCCAAGGCGCATATTATCAATAAAATCGATACCCGAAATCCAATTTCCGTGTATTAAATTTCCGTGTCCTTGAATATCGTTTTGTCTTCCGGCAAAGTTCCAAAGGAAATAACGCAAGTACATGTAGTTTACTTGGTACGAGAAAAAATACCGCAAGTTTTCACCAAAACTCGGCACATCTTCTTCAGTTCCGGTAATACCTGCCCATTCGCGGTAACCGCCTGCATGGTTCTCTTGGTCGGAATGCATACGTGGGAAAATGGTATTATACTCCGATTTAAATTCGCGAATAATCTTGTGGTCTATAATTACGAATTTATCGCCCGATTCGGCATAATATGGTTTTCCTTCTTTATAATCAACTACGGGAGCATTAAAATAATGTCCGTATAACAAGGGAGAGTCTCCATATTGCTCGCGGTTAAGGTACGAAAGCAAGGAGAACATATCGTCGGGGCGATTCTGATTCATAGGCGAATCGGCTTTTGAGCGAATAAGAATTAGCGCAAACGACGAGTAACCGATAAGAATTACGGCTAAATAGGTTAATATATGGTTCAATAAAATTTTATTCTTTTTTATTGAATACCAAATACCGAAGGATACAGAACCAAAAAGCAAAAAGATATAAAAAACAAGTCCGGAATCGAACGGTAGGCCAAATCCGTTAACAAACATTAGCTCGAAAAGTGATGCAAAATATGGTATTCCGGGAATTATTCCGTACTGAACTACACCCAAAATAAGAATTCCTATAGCTAATGCCAAGAAAGCGCCTTTGCGTGTAGCGTTATATTTTTTGAAATAATATACTAATACAATGGCAGGAATTGCCAATAAGTTAAGTAAGTGAACACCAATGGAAAGCCCCATAACGTAGGCAATAAATACCAACCAACGATGTGCCGCTGCAGTTTCGGCTTCATTTTCCCATTTTAGAATGGCCCAAAAAACCAAGGCGGTAAAAAACGACGAGCTGGCATAAACTTCGCCCTCAACTGCCGAAAACCAAAACGAATCGGAAAAAGTATAAACCAATGCACCCGCCAAACCGCTTGCTAAAATTACGAACGACTGAACCGGGCTAACCTCATTATTTTCGGTAATTACACGGTAAGCAATGTGGGTTATGGTCCAGAAAAGGAACATAATGGTAAAAGCCGACATAAGTGCCGACATAATATTTATGGTAAGCGCTACGTGTTCGGGTGAAGCGGCAAACAGGGTAAAAATACGACCGAGCAACATAAAAAACGGCGCTCCGGGCGGATGTCCTACTTCTAATTTATATGCCGAGGTAATAAACTCGCCGCAATCCCAAAAACTTGCGGTAGGTTCAATGGTTAGCAAATACACGGTTGCTGCTGCAAAAAAGCTAATCCATCCGAACAAAATATTGAGCTTTTTGTATTCCATGGTGAAATTTTGTTTTAGAGGGCGAAAATAATAATATCGTACGGTTTTTCAATGAAATAAAAACAAATAAAACGTTTTTTTTAACTTTTTTTACGCAACTGCCAAAACTGCTACCAAAATTTTAATTTCCGGAACGGTTTGCAATGCCTGTATGCATGCTTCAAGCGTGGCACCGGTAGTTATTACATCGTCGACTAAAATTACGGTTTTGCCTTCGAGTTTGCCGCTATTTTCTATAGTAAAAATCTCTTCCACATTCTGCCAACGCTCAATTCGGTTCTTTTTTGTTTGTGTTTCGTTAAATTGTTTCCTAACCAACGATTCGGTATCTACCGGAATTTGCATCGCTTTACTTATTCCGTCGGCTATCATTTCGCTTTGGTTGTAGCCTCTAATCTTCAGCTTTTTAGGATGTAATGGCACAGGAATAAGGTAGTTTGCCGATGCAAATTCGGGGCTTTGCTTTAAATCGTACCCGAATTTTTCGCCTAAAATTACGCCAATATCGCTACGCGATTTGTACTTAAGCCCCCCAAAAAACTTGGCTTACTTTATTGTCAAACGGTTCGCGGTGAAAATTTGTTCGGGGAATTTCGGCAATACAGCTAAGGCAAATAGCCGTTTCCTCGGTTGAAAGAACGGCATCGCAAACATCGCAACAGTTTGGATAAAAGAGCGATACAATTTCGCCAAAAAAATGATTCAACTTTTTCATACAAAAAATAAACTGCCGTCGAAATTAATCAAACGGCAGTTTATTTTCAAATTTATTTTTTTACTTATTCTTGAAATTCATAAAATCGTTGTGCGCTTTCATTAAATTTGCCGCATACAGCAATAAATACTTACTTTCTGAAAGTATGCTTAGGTACATCATACTGTTTCGGGTACCGGCAAGCTTTTTCTTTATTCGTTTAAGCTGGTTTTTGCGCGCAGTGCCAATATCTTCCAATATTTTCTTTTGTAATTCAGAAATTTTACTTTCAAGCGAAAAATCTTTGGTCTCAATTAAAACAGCTAAATCTTGCATCAATTCATTTATATCGGTTTGTAAAAGTTGTAGTTCTTCTACTTGCTTTTCGATTAGTTTCGGATGATTATTGTCTACATAATCGTACGTTTCTTTGGTTATGTAAATTCCACATTTCGCCATTTCGCGCAAGTAGTCAATAACTTGAACATAATGGTGCCCCGACTCAATATCTTCTTCTTTTAGCTTGCCTATAGTAAGCGGAATATTGGATTTTAAGCTCGATGTTTGTTCGTTGAGCACAACGGCCGAGCGCAAGTTCGATTTTAGACCCGATAAAGATTCAATAACTACGTTCGACAAGGTGTCGTTTATGAGTACCCTGTTTTTGTGCAACGAATCAACTACATTAAGTTTTATTCCGGCATAAATATCATGTTGTTCAACATCTTCTTTTGGCTTTTTATCTTCGCGTTTTTTATGCAGAATATTCGATTGTATATAAATAAAAACTGCCAATGCCAATACAGGAACTAAAGCCCATGCGCCGCCCCATATTAACAACATTGCAATAGCAAGTGAAGCAGTAAATGCAATTAAGGCAGTAATAAACCAACCACCGATAACTGAAATTACTCCGGTAACACGATAAACCGCACTTTCACGCCCCCAAGCACCGTCGGATAATGAACTACCCATTGCTACCATAAAAGTAACGTAAGTAGTTGATAACGGCAACTTAAGGGTAGTTCCCAAGGCTATTAAAATTGAAGCAACAGTTAAGTTAACCGAAGCACGAATCATGTCGAATGCAGCGTCGTTATCGGCGTTTGGAACCGGTGCAAATCTTTTATTTATAAATCGAAGTGCTCCTGCAGGTAGTGCAGCTTCCATCCATTTGCCGCCATTTACCGATGCACGAACTATTGAACGTGATAATCCGGTAGAACCAAAACGCTCATATCCGGCATCTTGTCTCGATAATCCTACTTCGGTTTCGGTTACAGTTTTGGCTTTTTTCGAAAGCCAAAGGGTTAAAACCATTACAATGCCTGCAAGAAACAGATATGTGGTAGGTGTTTTAGCCGATTCGTTTAGAATTTCCATCGTAAAAGTATCCGGTGAAACACTTCCTGCGGCAGTGAAAGCTTCCCACGACGATATACCTGCCAACGGTACGCCTATGAAGTTTACCAAGTCGTTGCCGGCAAATGCCATGGCTAAGCTAAAAGTACCAAACAGAATTATAATTCGAAGGATATTTACTTTGGTCAGTAGCGTTAATAATTGCAAAATAATGAATGAGGTTGAAAAAATAACCCCCAAAATAATCATCGAATGGTCTTTTATCCAAGTATATTCTTCTTTCGAAATAAAAGAAGCACCTTTTAATCCTTTAATTACAATATAATAAAAAATTCCGCTTATGGCTATTGCACCCCAAATTGCACCAAAATATTTATAGGTTTTGGCAGTGTTGAATGTAAAAATAAGTCTAATTAAAAACTGCACTATAACACCACCTGTAAAAGCCAATGCAACAGAAACCAATATTGCACTTACAATTCCTAAGGCTTTTTCAGAATTAATAAAATCGGCTACCATTAATGCTCCGGTTGTATCATTCATCACTTTTATTATTGCCACACCAACTGCAGCACCCAGCAACTCAAAAATAATTGAAACGGTGGTTGATGTTGGCAAACCAAGGGTATTGAATAAATCGAGCAGTAATACATCGGCAAGCATGATTGCCAAAAACATAATCATAATTTCGGAGAAAACAAACATTTCCGGATGAAACATGCTATTTCGGGCAACCTCCATCATTCCGCTCGAAAAAGTAGCACCCACAGCTACGCCAATACTTGCAATAACTAAAATTACCCAATACGGTGCAGCTTTAGAACCTATTGCAGAGTTTAAAAAATTTACGGCATCGTTGCTTACACCGACAACCAAATCGGATATGGCAAGCAACAACAATATACCTAAAACAATTATGTAAAATATTTCCATAATACAGATTTTATTATTTACAATCTAACGCTTCATTTATGTTTCTTCAATTTGTGAAATTAAAAATATCGTTTTAATTTTACAAAAAAATCGTACAAAAATATCTGTAATTTTGTTAGCTATTTCTGATTGTAATATTAAGAAATTATTAAGAATTTTTTAATAGTATAAATCAATATTTGTTATAAATACTTTAGCAATTTTTATTCTTATAAAATGAAAATTTATAAAACTCGATATTTAGCTCTTTTGATAGCCGGTGCTATTGCCGGAGCAAGTATTCTGGAAATTTACTTAAGTTATATTTTTGCTTATTCGTGGCTGCATATATTAGTAATTATTCTGCTAACTTTTCTTGTTTGGTTTATAATATTGTTCTATTTGCTTAATAATTACATTATTGCGCGTATTAAACCTATTTATAAACTTATACACAGCTTACGACTTAATTCCGATAATCTTTACGAACATGTTGAAAATAAAGATATTATAGCCGAAGTTCAAAAAGAAGTAACCGATTGGGCTGAAAATAAGACACTCGAAATTGCTAAATTAAAAGCCGGCGAAAAGTTCCGTAAAGAGTTTTTAGCCAATGTATCGCACGAACTTAAAACACCGCTTTTCTCAATTCAAGGCTACATTTATACCTTGCTCGACGGCGGATTGGAGGATCAAGAAATAGCCATGCCTTATTTAGAAAAAACTAAGAAAAACGTAAATCGGCTTATTCACATGGTAAACGATATTGAGACGATTTCGCGATTGGAGGCCGGCGAAATACAACCTATTTTAGTTCCGTTCGATTTTGCAAAATTGGTATATGATGTTTTTGAACATAATGAATTTCAAACGCTGGAAAAAAACGTTAAACTTAAATTCAATAATTTACTGAAACAAAAAACCAAAGTATTTGCCGATAAAAAAATGATTTTCGATGTAATGACTAACCTTGTATTAAACGGTATAAAATACGGCAGAATCGATGGCACCCTCACAGTAACGGCGCTAAATAAAAACGATGAATTAATTCAAATATCGGTTATGGATAACGGAATAGGTATTGCGCAAGAAGATTTACCGCGTATTTTCGAGCGATTTTATCGAGCCGATAAAAGCAGGTCGCGGGGGCAGGGAGGCACCGGACTTGGGTTGGCAATTGTTAAGCATGCGCTTGAAGCACATAAACAAACTATTACCGTTACTTCCGAACCACAAATAGGCACGACCTTTGTTTTCAATTTAAAAAAAGCAAACTAATTAAAATTTACCTTCAAATGAAAAAAGCTTTATTAATTTTTACTGCACTGTCGGTTGC
>JAIFNC010000201.1 GCA_020047935.1 Bacteroidota bacterium | reverse complement strand
ATGCCGGTGGTTTAATTACTACAACAGCAGAAGAAGCTTGGTTTTTATATGATGTAGCAGGAACGCATTACAGTCCTTGGAACGAAATGCGTGCTGCTGACTATAAATTAAGCTTGGAATTAACCAACGCGCTTAAAGGTGTAACAGCCGGTGTTGCAAGTTTACAACCAATAGTTTCGGTAACTTCTAATCGCACTGCAGATGCTCGTATTAACGTTTATTCAGCTTCAGCTACCGGAAATGGTTTGATATATGGTTACGACCTTGTACCGGGAAGTTCTTCTGCAGTTGCAATGTCTACTCGTATTTGGAATAATTCAGCTCCGCTCCCTCTTTTGACTGCTGCTTACACTTATTTAAACCGTGCCGAAGGTGCTGCAAGAGGTTGGACAACTGAAGATGCTAATGTTATGCTTACCAATGGTATTACTGCATCGTTTACTTCATTAGCTGCTAAGTATTTAGCCTTGGTTCCTGCTACTCAAACTACGGTAATTAATGCTGCACCTGCTTTTGCTGCTGCTCGCGTTGCCGACGTAACTACTGCTCCAGGTGGCGCATTGCAAGTTATTGCCGAAGAAAAATGGATTGCTTTGTTTACCAACGGCGGTCATGAAGCTTGGGCTGAATGGAGAAGATCAGGTTATCCGATGCTTAAACCTGCTACCGATGCATTGAACGGTGGAGAAAGTGGTGTTGCTGCTTTGGTTCCTGCTACTGATAGTAACAAATCAAAAGTATGGTGGGATCAATAATCCATCGATAAAAATAATAAAGAGGCTGTATCCAAAAGAGTACAGCCTCTTTTTTTATGGGTAGCCCAAATAGTTTTTATTGATTATTTTCAGAAGATTAGAAATTAAAGGTTTTATTTCCGGCTGAAATTGAAGATAAATCAATGCATTTTTTTGTTTATAAATAGGATAGGTTCTGAAATATTAAGCTTTTTGTTCTTTTACCGGTTCGTTTATTGATTATTAAATCGAGAAATATAGAAAAACAGAAAAAAAAAGCATTAATTTTTTTTTTCCTTAATTAAGTTTACTATTTTTGAAGTGCTTATTTAAACTAAAACTAAAAATTTTATTTATGAGAAAATTTACTCTATTAGTGGCGTTCTTCGCTTTTTTGAGTATGCAGGTTTTTGGTCAAACAACCATAACCGGTACGGTAAAAAGTGCTGAAGATGGCTCATTTATACCCGGAGCAACGGTGCTTGTTAAGGGGTTTGCAGGCAAAGGTACTATAACCGACTTTAGCGGTAAATTTAGCCTTTCGGTTCCTGCTGAAGCAACTACCTTGGTTTTTACTTTTGTAGGAATGAAAACTCAAGAGATTGCTATTGGTGGTCGTACGGTACTTGACGTTACAATGGAAACCGATGCCGTTCAAATGGGCGACGTTATTGTAACTGCCATTGGTATAAGTCGCTCTGAAAAAGCATTGGGGTATTCAGTTCAATCTGTAAATTCCGATGATTTGGTAAGAGCTAATAATGCCGACTTAGTAAACTCTATTGCAGGTAGAGCAGCCGGTGTAAGTGTAAACAGTTCGGGCGGTACTGCCGGTGCTTCAACCTATATTACTATTCGCGGTGCTGCTTCTATTACAGGTAACAACCAGCCGTTGTTTATTGTTGACGGTGTACCTATTATTACCGGTGGCGGTGGCGGTGCTGTTGACGGTGTTGCTACTTCAGGTCGTTCTATCGACATTAACCCTGAGGACATTATTAACATGACAGTGCTTAAAGGTGGTGCTGCAACTGCATTATATGGTATTCAAGCTGCCAATGGTGCAATTGTAATAACTACCCGTAAAGGTAATGCAAAACGATACGATGTTCGTTTCTCTTCGTCTGCTACTATCGAGCAAATTTCCAAAACCCCTGAAATGCAATATAAATTTTCCCAAGGCATGAGTGGTTTATGGGCAAGCGGAAATGCTGCTTCTTTCGGCGCAAAGATTGAAGATTTGGAATACGATAAATCGACTACCGACCCTTCAAATGTAGCTACCTATTACAAATGGGATCCGAATGGTAAAATAGTTCCTAAGGGTACTGCAGTAACATCAGGCGGACCGGTTAAAACTTACGACCAATTCGATTTTTTCCAAACCGGCTTAACTTTAAATAACAACTTAAGCATTGGCGGCGGAAATGAAGTTACCACTTATTATTTCTCGGTAGGTAACATGACTCAAGAAGGTATTGTTCCAAATAATACTTTCTCAAGAACATCGTTCCGTTTAAATTCAGAGACTAAATTATCGAAAACATTTACTACCGGTTCAAGTATGACGTATGTTAATTCTACCGGTAATTTTATTCAACAAGGTTCGAATACTTCAGGCGTAATGTTAGGTTTATTGCGTACTCCGCCTACATTTGACAACTCGGGTCGCGATTACGACAAATCAGTATTTGGAGATGAAATTGCATGGCACTTTGCTGATGGTAAACAGCGAACATATAGAAATGGTATTGGCTATGACAACCCATATTGGACAGCAAATGAAAACTATTGGCATGATGATGTGAACCGTTTTATTGGTAATGCATATGCCACCTATGAACCGGCAACTTGGATAAGTGTTAGCTATAAATTAGGTACCGACTGGTACAATCGTCGTTATCAGAATGTTTTAGCAGTAGGCTCTAATACAAATCCTACCGGGTCAATTGGTGAATATCAATATTCCGGTCAAATTATTAACTCTGACTTTTTGGTTAGTTTGAAAAAAGATTTTAGCGAGAATTTAAAAACTCGTATTACTTTAGGACAGAATTTATATCAAAGTCAAGGTAAGTCGGTTTCAGGTAATGCAGCCGGTTTATCACTGCCTGAATTTTATCACGTATCGAACACAACTGCACAAACTACCGGTTCGTATGAAAGCAAATACCGCACGGCTGCTGTATTTTTCGATGCACAAATCGATTTTATGAACATGTTATACCTTGGGATTACCGGTCGTAATGATTGGTCAACTACTATGCCTGTCGATAATTTATCTGAATTCTATCCGTCGGCAAACCTTGGTTTTGTATTTACCGAATTGGGTGCATTGAAAGGTAATACAACATTCTCGTTTGGTAAATTGCGTGCATCATATGCTAAAACAGCAAATATTGCACCTATCTATTCTTTGTCGAGCTCATTTGCCGGTGCAGGCCCGGGCGATGGTTGGACAGGCGGTCTTGATTTCCCGTTCGTTACATCGAAAGGTACTTTTAACGGTTATACATGGGGTGATACGCAAGGTAATCCTAATTTGAAACACGAAACCGTGTTTTCATTTGAAACCGGTATGGAATTGAAATTCTTCAATAACCGTGTTGGTTTGGACGTAGCATATTTCCAAAATAAGAGTAAGGATCTTTTGATGGCAGTACCTGTTGCAGCAAGTTCGGGCTATAGCAGTGCTATGATGAATGCAGGTACAATGGAATCTAAAGGGGTTGAGGTAATGGCTTATTTCACACCTATCCAAACTAAAGATTTCACATGGGATATCAATGTGAATTTCACTAAATTAACCAATACTGTTACTGCTTTGGCGCCGGGTATTGATAACGTATTTTTAGGTGGTTTTACCGATCCGCAAATTAGAGCAGTAGCCGGTATGCCTTACCGTTCAATTTTTGGTTACGATTGGGTTCGTGATGCCGGTGGTAATGTAGTTATCAATGACAATCCTAATGATTCTTATCCGGATGGTTTTCCTATGACCGACGACAGCAAAATGGTTCCGCTTGGATCTGTTAACCCCGATTGGACTGCCAATATTTCTAATTCGTTAACTTACAAAGGAATTGGTTTCTCTTTCTTGTTCGATATTAAACAAGGTGGTAAAATGTACAACGGTACCCGTTTAGCAATGAACTATTTTGGTACTTCAATTGAAACTATTAACCGTGAGGTTTATTACAATGCCGACGGTACGATTGACTTTGCCAAAACACCTGCTGAAAACATTATAGTTTATACCGGTGTTTTAGGACATAAAGGTGCCGATGGAAGTGTAGTAAGTAATGGAACTGTAAATAATATTCCGGTGGTTAACGGTCAAGCATGGTATCGTGGACAAGGCAGTAACTTTGGTGGTGGTGCAACTGCTCCTGCCGTTGAAGATGCAAGCTGGGTTCGTTTACGCGAAATTACCCTTTCGTATCGTTTAAAACCTGAAACAATTGGTATTAAATTTATTCAAGGTTTAGAAATTTATGCTACCGGTAAAAACCTATGGTTAAGCACACCTTATTCCGGTATCGACCCTGAAACCAGTTTATTAGGTGCCGACAATGCTCAAGGTATGGATTATTTTAACATGCCCGGAACCAAATCGTACACTTTTGGTTTAAAAATGAATTTCTAATTGTGTAATTTAAAACAAAGAAGATTTATGAAAAATTTCAAAATAAAAACATTTGCATTGGTTCTAACAACGGTTTTTATGTTTAGCGCTTGCGACAGTTGGATAGATACCGATTTGAATAACGACCCGAATGTACCTACCGTAGTTCCCAAATCGTTAATACTTCCATCAATTCATGCTCAAATGGGTTATAGTCTTGGTGGTAACGATGCTGTTTTAGCAACAAATATATGGATGCAGTACATGAACGGTCATTCGCGTCAAGCGTATACCATTGGTCATTACCAATATACTCCATCGGATTGTAATAACTTTTGGAATGCGGTATATGCCGGAGCACTTAAAGATGCTGTATTGCTTAAGCAAATCTCGCGTGCCGAAGGCGCATATGCAGCATTAGCTCCAAACGGACATTATGAAGGGGTTGCAAATATTCAAATTGCAGTAAGCCTTGGTATTACTTCCGACTTATGGGGCGATATTCCTTATACCGAAGCTTTTAAAGGTGAAGAAGGTAATTATAATGCAAAGTTTGATACGCAAGAGAATATTTATAAAACTATTCAAACGTTGTTGGACGAAGCCATTGTTTTACTTGGCAAACCTGCTCCTGTAGGCGAACCGGTAACCGGCGATATGGTTTATGGCGGTAATGTGGCACAGTGGATTAAAGCTGCTTATGGTTTAAAAGCTCGCTATACATTGAATCTTTCGAAGGTAAATGGAAATGCTGCCTATACCGAAGCGCTTAGCTATATTAGCAAAGCGATGGCTTCAAATGCCGATAATTATTCAATTCCTTTCGGAGCAACAGACCGTGCTGCTAACCCATTGTTCCAGTTTAACTTGGAACGAGGTGATGCCAATATGTGCTCAACATACCTTACTATGCTGAATAATGCAAGCGACCCAAGAGTTGGTTTTGTAGCAACAGCAGTTGGTGGTAATTATGTAGGCGGAGCTCCGGGTTCTTCTACTACTGATGGTGTTTCGGCGGCCGGTGCATTTGTTGCCGGTAAAAGTACTGCTGTGGTTCTTATGTCGTATACCGAGTTGAAATTTATTGAAGCTGAAGCTCAATTTCGTTTAGGTACCGATTTAGCTGCTGCATTGGCTGCTTATAAAGCTGCTGTTGCTGCTTCTGTACTTCAACAAACCGGCGCAGCTAATACTGCTTGGTTAGATGCAAATATTAACATTGAAACAACGGCAACACTTACTTTAGAGAAAATTATGACTCAGAAGTATTTAGCGAATGTTGCTACAGTGCAATCTTACAACGATTGGAGAAGAACAGGAATTCCTACGCTTGCATTGGCTGTCGATGCAATTGGTCAAATTCCTCGTCGATTCCCTTATGCACAAGAGGAAATTACTTATAATGCAAACACGCCTAAGGGTTTGACAACTGCAAGCAAAAACTGGTGGGATAAGTAATTGTAATAATTTAAAATTTTAATATAAGAAAAATGAAAAATAAATTTAAGATAATAAGCTTCGTTTTAGCCTTTTCATTCTTTGCTGCTTGTTCTGAAGAAGAAGTTGCATTGTTTGAAAGTTACGATAGCGTAAAGAGTGAGTTGACTAACTCTGTTATGTTTTTCCAAGTTCCGACCGGTGTAAATTGGTTTTCGCAGAACTATTTGGGTGAAGAATTGAATGCTGAATTTACCATGGGTGTTAAAATGATTGGAGCCCCAATGGATAAGGACGTAAATGTTGTACTTGGTGTTAGTTCTACTTCTGCAGCGAAATTGGATACACATATCAAGTTTCCGGTTGCTACAGTTGTTATACCAAAAGGCAGTTTATCGGCGACTTTTAAAATTCAAGTGCTTAATTCCGGCTTTACTCCTGAAGAAAAGAAAAATTTAGTATTGGAAATTAAGAGTTCCGATGTTAATTTGGCAACGGCAAGCGTTGTTGTAACCATTCCTATGCATGAAAAAACGTTCTGTGCATTGCCACTGGGTGTAAACAACTTGGTTGGTAATTGGCCCGGAGACGATGAAGGTTATGGAAGTACCGTATCTATTGCTGCCGATGGAACAAAAGCAGCAGTTTCCGGTTTAGCTGAAGAATTTATGGCTGACTGGTGGGGAGAACCGGTTGTAAAAGGCGGAACTTTTAAAATGGATGTAAACTTGCAGGATAACACGGTTACTATTCCTCGTCAGTATATTTTTACAACTACTTACAAGGGCGTTGAATACGAATATGAAGTGGCAGGTACAGGTGTTTGGAATAATTGCGGAACTTCTCCTACTTTGGAACTTAAATATGATATTTATTATCCGGGAGATGAAAAAGGTTTAGCAGCAACTTATTCGCCTCAATACTTACCTAATCCGTTCCTAACTGCAAAAATTAAACTTGCAACCGGGAAAAAAATGATGGATAATGTAGTTTATAAAAATACCTATCCTAAAGTAAAACGATAATAATTGAAATAGATGCTGCTTATAGTTTTCTAAAAGCAGCTTCTTTTCCTTTAATTAAACTAAAGAAAAAAAGGCATCTCAAGTGAGGTGCCTTTTTTTTATTCGCTTTCTATTTTAAACCCTATCCGAATAATATTTCATAAACTGAACTCGTTCATAGATGGCCGGGTTGGTGCTTGCCGATTGACTTAGCTTACCTTTAAATTCTGAAATATATTGGTATT
>JAIFNC010000181.1 GCA_020047935.1 Bacteroidota bacterium | reverse complement strand
TCAACGGTAGCTGCTTCGTATTCTTTAAGCAATTTATCCTGAACCTCGCCCGGTGCAGGTACAAATTCGGCAAATTTCATGGTAAAAGTTGCTCTACCGCTGGTTAGCGAACTAAGCGAGGTCGAATATTTGTGCATTTCTGCCAATGGTACACGAACATTTAGTCTTTCGTATCCGCCTTCGCTGTTCATGCTCATAATTACTGCACGGCGTCCTTGCAAATCGCTCATTACATCGCCCATACGGTCGTTTGGTGTTAGTACCACTACATCGTAAACGGGTTCCATAATTTTTGGTCCGGCAGCTTTAAACGCTTCCGAAAACGCTTTTGCGCCGGCAAGTTTAAACGAAATTTCGTTCGAATCAACCGGGTGCATTTTTCCGTCGTAAATGCAAACACGAATATCGCGGGCATAAGAGCCGGTAAGCGGACCTACCTCCATTTTTTCCATAATACCTTTTTTAATACCCGGAAGGAAACGTGTTTCGATAACACCACCTACAATGCAGTTTACAAATACCAGTTTACCGCCCCATGGCAAGGTTTCTTCTTCCGTTCCGCGAACGCTTACTATAAGTTCTTTACCTTGGAATTTGAAAGGTCCCGGTGCCGGCATACCATCGTGGTAAGGTTCTACCACCAAATGCACCTCGCCAAACTGCCCCGAACCTCCCGACTGTTTCTTGTGACGATAATTGGCTGTTGCAGGTTTGGTAATTGTTTCGCGATACGAAATTTTGGGAGCCACAAATTCGGTCGGAATTTTATAGATATGATCCATATACCATTTTAAGGTATTCAAATGGTATTCGCCTTGTCCGTGAACAATAATTTGACGCAATTCTTTAGCGTACTCTACTATTAACGTTGGGTCTTCGGCATGAATTTTACTCAATGCTTCGCCCATTTTCTCGTCATCGGCTTCACTAATGGGGTGAATAGCCATGCGGTGTTTTGGATCGGGGTATTTAATAATTCCGAAATCGAAATCGCAGCCTTTTTCGTTTAATGTATGATGTACTTTGGTTTCTTTCAGTTTTACCGTAGAACCCAAATCGCCGGCTACCAATTTGGTAACTTTGGTACGGGTTTTACCGGCAGTTGCAAACAACTGCGATACACGTTCTTTAGCACCTTTGCGCATGTTAATAAGGTCGGCGCCTTCTTCAATGCTACCCGACATTACTTTAAAATACATTACCTCGCCAATGTGCATTTCAATGGCCGATTTAAATACATAAACCGAAGTTGGGCCGTCTTCTTTACAAGGCACTTCGTTGCCGTCTTTGTCGGTAGCAACGGGGGCTTTTTCGGGCGATGGAAATACATTGCCTATAAAGTCCATAATACGGGTTGTACCAATATCTTTTTTCGAAGCGGCACAAAATACCGGGTACATGTCGGCTTTTAGTAAACCGGTGCGAATACCCATACGAAGTTCATCTTCATTCAATTCGCCTTTATCGAAAAATAATTCCATTAAATTTTCATCGTTTTCGGCGGCAGCTTCAACTAAAATGTTGTGCAATTCGTCGGCACGTTCTTTTTCCGAAGCCGGAATGTCCGAAACTTCCGGTTTGCCGCCGTCTTTGCCCCATTTGTACATTTTCATCATCAGTACATCGACAATGGTTGTAAAATCGGGACCCGGATTTACCGGATATTGAACCAAAACTACTTTACTTCCAAAATACTGTTTTAACTCGTCAATCGTTTTATCGAAATTGGTTTTCTCGTGGTCCAAATGGTTGGCAACAAACATTACCGGTTTTTTCATGCGTTTGCAATGACGGTACATAATTTCGGTACCCACCTCAACGCCGTTTTGCGAATTGATAAGCATAACAGCGCCATCAGTAACCGATAAAGATGCGATGGTTTGACCCGAAAAATCGTCGGCACCCGGATTATCAATAAAATTCAGTTTTCTGCCATTCCACTCGGCATATAACAACGTCGATTGCACCGAACTTCCATGTTCGTGCTCAATATCTCTATAATCTGAAACAGTTGATTTAGAAGCTATATCGCCTCTGCGGTTAATAATTCCACCTTGAAATAACATGGCTTCGGCTAGGGTAGTTTTGCCCGAGCCGGCGTTCCCAATGAGCGAAATGTTCCGTATTTCGCTTGTTTTGTAATCTTTCATCTATATCGGTTATTAAGTTAATTAGTATAGTTTACTCAAATTGTCTGTTTTTCAATAAGCGCACGCCAAAAATATAAATTTTTTAAAAACAAAAAAGTTTTACATTTTTTTTCTGAAATTATTTTTCCTTCTGTTTTTTGCGCTAAAAAGATTATTTTGCAATTTTTATTTTATTGAAATTCAGACAAATATAAACATAAAAAACGGATAAAAAGCAATAAATTCGTTCAATAAAAAGCCTTCGAAATATGTTTTTAAACTATATATTTGCATAAAAATAATTTTGAAAAGAACAAACGAACCGGCAATTTCAACTTAAAATAATGATAAACCGAACCGAAACCGATTATATTGGTGAATGCAACGTACCGGCTAATGCACTTTACGGTATCCATTCGCAACGTGCTGCCGAAATTTTTCCGTTTAAAAGCCCATTTAACTTACATTGGTACAAAGCCGTTGGGCTTACCAAGCTGGCTTGTTACCAAACCATTGAAAAATTTAAGCAAAGTGCAGAAACTAAATTCGACCTAAAAAAACTAAACATTCGATTGCCCGAAAACCAAGTATTGCAAGCCATGCAAACCGCTGCTGCCGAAATGCACGAAGGCTTGCATTTCGAGTATTTTTTGGTGTCGGCTTTGCAAGGCGGCGCCGGAACTGCTATTAATTTGAATTGCAACGAAATAATAGCCAACCGAGCTTTGCAAATTTTAGGCGAAGCACCGGGCAACTATCAATTGATAGACCCGCTAAACGATGCCAATTTGTACCAATCGACCAACGATGTAATACCTACCGCACTAAAACTTGCCGTTATGGGTTTGCTTAATAGCTTGGAAGAAAGTATAAACCAACTTCGTTTTAAATTAGAAGCACTTGAAAAACAGCATCGCAATACTTTACGTATTGGCTACACACAAATGCAAGCCGCCGTACCTACTTCGTACGGACGTTTTTTTGGTTCGTATAACGAAATGCTGTCGCGCGATTGGTGGCGTGTTTCGAAATGTTTTGAACGTATAAAAATTGTAAACTTAGGCGGAAGCGCTATTGGTACCTCGGTTGCCGTGCCTCGTTTTTTTGTGTTTGAAGCCGTGGCTGCACTGCAAAAGCTTACCGATTTGCCCATAGCACGCGCCGAAAACTTAAGCGATGCAACCGCCAACAACGATGCTTTTGTTGAAGTACACGGAATATTGAAAGCACATGCGGTAAACTTGGAAAAAATGGCATCGGACATTCGAATGCTTGCCGCCGACCTTACCGGCGAACCCGAAATTATCATACCGGCAATGCTTACAGGCAGCACCATAATGCCGGGCAAAATAAACCCGGTTATTCCGGAATATATAATTACAACGGCGCATAAAATTTATGCCAACGATGCCTTAATAAGTACCTTGGCCGGGCAAGGCATGCTGGAACTGAATGCCTACTTACCCGAAATTGGCAATGCCGTTTTGCAAAGCATCGAAATGCTGATTTCGGCAAACAACGCTTTGCTGAAATCGGTACTGAACGGAATGGAAATTAATGCCGAAATTGCCGAACGAAAATTGTACAAAAGTCCAACCATTGTTACGGTTTTAAACCATATTATAGGTTATCAAAAAGCTTCGGAAATTGCTAAATTCATGAAAAAAAACGGACTTACTGTTTTTGAAGCCAACGAAAAACTGAATTTCATAGCAAAAGAGCAACTAATCGACTTGCTTAAACCTGAAAACTTACTAAAAAACGGATTTTCAATTTACGATTTGGCAAGCAATCGCGAAACGGATAGTTCTTCAACCTAAAACCAAATTTGTTAAATATTTTCAATTTAAAACAACCTTACCTAGATGAAATTACATGTTTTTTTTGGCTTTGTGCTTATTTTAATTGCCGGTTTTACCTCGTGCAAAAAATCGGAGGAACGCAGTTTAAAGCTGCCGGTATTATTTACCGACGGCATGGTGTTGCAACGAAACACCGAAGTAAGTTTTTGGGGTACTTCTTCAACCAATAAAGAAGTTACTATTGAAGCCGGCTGGGGCAAAAATGTAAGCACCGAAGCCGACGAATTTGGCAGATGGAGCTTAAAAATTCCGACCACAGAAGCCGGTGGGCCATTCGAAATTAAAATTACTTGCGGCGACTCAATCCTTCAAATTAAAAACGTTTTGTTAGGCGAAGTTTGGCTTGCCTCGGGGCAATCGAACATGGAAATGCCGCTTTTAGGTTGGCCGCCAAACGATACCATTAACAACAGCCAACAAGAAATAGATTCGGCAAACTACAACGAAATACGCATGTTTACTGTAACCAAAGCCGTTTCGTTCGAGCCGTTGGACAGCCTTTCAGGTTCGTGGCAAGTTGCTACAAAAGAGCATGTTGGTAACTTTAGCGCGACCGCATACTTTTTTGCGCGCGAAATTCATAAAACACTAAAAGTTCCGGTAGGCATTATACATTCGAGCTGGGGCGGAACTCCTGCCGAATCGTGGATTAGCAAAAAAAGCTTAGCCACACAGCCCGATTTTACCGAATTTGTACAATTGCTTGAACAAAGCATTCCGAAACTGAAAGAAATGCAAGATTGGTTGCACAAATTGCCAAGCTTGGAAGTTAAGAGCGACGCTGATGGCAACTCGTGGTCGTTGTTAAATTTTGAAGACCGTATTTTTGCTTCGGAAACCTACAACGATGCCGATTGGAAAACCGAAATAATGCCGAAAAGTTTCGAAACAAGCGAAATAGGTCATTTCGACGGAAATGTATGGTTTCGCAAAGTGGTTGAAATACCGCAAGCTTGGCTTTCGGGCGAAGTAGTGTTGGAACTCGGCCCTATTGACGATATGGATGCAACCTACGTAAACGGCGTAAAAGTGGGCGGCTACGAAGAAGGCGGATTTTGGCAACAAAACCGTATTTACACAATACCCAAAAATGTGCTTAAGGCCGGCAAAAACCTTATTGCCGTTCGTGTTATGGACACACAAGGCGGTGGCGGAATTTACGGCAAACCCGAACAACTGAATCTATACCCGAAAAACAAACAAAAACAGGCTATTTCGCTTGCCGGCGAATGGAAATATCTGCCAACTGCCGAATACCAAAACGGGAAGTTTTACCTTTTCAACAAAGAAAATAATGGATACTATTTGCGTCCCAATGTACCGTTGCAAAATACGGCTTACACTGCCACTTGCTTGTATAATGCCATGATTGCGCCGCTTATTCCGTACACCATTAAAGGTGCCATTTGGTACCAAGGCGAATCGAACGTGGGCAGAGCCGAACAATACAGCCGAATTTTCCCGCTGCTTATCCAAAACTGGCGCAGCGACTGGAAACCGGGCAATTTTCCGTTCTATTATGCGCAAATTGCACCGTTTGTTTATGGCGAAGGTGCCAAATCGGAAGAAATTCGCGAAGCGCAACGACTAACTTTAGGAATCGAGAATACCGGCATGGCAGTAACCATGGATATTGGCAATGTAAATAACATTCACCCCGGCAAAAAAGCCGATGTAGGCAAGCGTTTGGCTTTGTGGGCATTGGCAAAAGAATACGGGCAACCGGTGGTTTTCTCGGGGCCAAATTTTAACGGAATTAAAGTTGAAAGCGAAAAAGCGGTATTAAGTTTCGATTTTACCGGCAGTGGTTTGCAAGCCGGCAGCAAAGGCTTAACAGGTTTCGAAATTGCCGGCGAAGATGGCGTATTTAAACCTGCCGTTGCCCAAATTGAAGGCGATAAAGTGGTGGTAACAAGCGCAGAAGTTAAAAGCCCGAAAACAGTTCGATATGCATGGAGCGATACTGCCGAGGCTTCGCTTTTTAATAAAGAAGGCTTGCCGGCTTCGTCGTTTTGCAGCGCAAAAGTTTGGTAAATAAGCTAAGCCACGAATGCACGAATTTATTTTTCTTTTGAAACTTACCAATTGAATTCGTGCATTCGCGGCAAAAAGCTGATTATAATTTACTAAATTACATTTTTAATATACCAATAGTACTTAACAATGCATAATTTTTAACTTGGTAAAGTAGATTTATTAAGAATTGAAGTATAACCGTATTTCAAAATTAATTCCGTTTTTTAGGAAACCCTACCAAGTTCATGGCAGGCAAATCGGATACCGAATCGGAATAAAAATAAGTTTCATGCAAATTATAGTTATTCTGTTGGCAATAAGCTATTAAGCGAGTTTTCTTTTCGGAATGGTAACAAAAATCACCCACTATTTCGCCTGTTAACAAGTTATTTTGAACAGCCAATTGGGTTGAAATTGCACCGTCAATTTTTAAATGCCGGACAAAAAGTTCGCAAATTTCGGATATTGAAGATGATATGATAATAATTTCAGCCTTGTTTTTCCTGTGCAATTCAATTTCGGCATATACTTGCTTATAAATGGATGCTTGCAACTTATTTTGAAATAATTCGGCAGATAATTCGGCAAGTGTACCTATGAAAACGCCTTTAGTCCATTTTACAAGTTGCCTAAGCATATAAGTAGCTTTTATAATCCGAAGCAAATACAGCGCAAACCAACCGAGAGCCTTCAAAAAATCGACTTTTCGGATGAGCCCTTTTTTATTTGCCAATAAGGCAAGTTCTGTTCCGCTGTCGTAAGGTATTATGGTTCGGTCTAAATCGAAACAGACCAGATAATTGTATTTTTTCAATTTTATACGTTGAAATAATGGTTTCCGTTGGCATTATAAATTACTTGCAAACTTTTGGGCAGCAAGCTTATTTCGAATTTCGAATCAAAAAACAATTCGCCATCAATATGGTAAGGCATTTTTTGTGGAAAACTAACCACTATTTTTTCGGTTTGCACATAGCTTACACTTTTATCGGTTAAATGTGCGCCGGTTGGCACTTGTGTAAATAGCTTTAACCTACGAAAAATATTTAATTCACTTACCAAACACATATCCAGCAATCCGTCATTGGCTATAGCTTTTGGAGTTATAAAATACTTTCCGGCAAACCGCCTGCCAATGGAGATGGTAGCCATAAAGCTGTTCATTTTTATCGTTTGGTTATTAGCTAAAATATTAAATTCGTGCGCATTATAAAGCAATAAAGTTTTAATTATGTGCCAAATATATTTGCTTGCATTTCCTCTTTTTACATTCCCGTGCGAATCGTAATTTTGAGCCGCCACTTCGGCATCGAACCCAATACCCATGCCGTTTAAAAAATATTTGCCGTTGCACAAACCAACGTCCATTCTTATTACATTTTTACTAAAAAAAGCATCCCAATCGGTTTCAGTAAACCGATTCGGAAAACCCAAAATTTGTATGGTATCGTTTCCGGTGCCTGCCGGAACAACGCCCAAAACCGCATCGGGTTTATTTATAAGTGTACGCGCAATTTCGTTAATTGTGCCATCGCCTCCAACCGCCACAATGTTTCTAATTCCTTTTTTATAGCATTGTTCAGCCAATTCGGTGGCGTGTCCTTTTTTTTTGGTAAATTCGAATTCGGCATCTATCCCTCTAAGTCTTATAATTTCTTGCAAGGCAGAAAAATATTTTCCTGCAAAATCGTTCCCTGAAATTGGGTTTATAATAAAAGCCCATTTTTCGGTGTTTACTTTTTCCATTTTAAAATTTTATTTGCCAAAAATGAAACGAAAAACTTTCGGAAAATTAAACAATCCGAATCAATACTTTTTTTGGCTTATTTATTTCTTATTGTCTTAATGCCGATTCAATTTTCGATTTCACCAAGCCAATAATTTCTTCGTCCGATTTTTCGACTAATACATTGTACGAAAACGGTTCATGAATAGTTAATTCCAATTTGGCAGAAAAATTAATAGCAGTTCGAATCTTTGGTTTCAATTCAAAAAAACCGTTTAAGGTAACCGGCAAAATATCGAGTTCGGATGTTTTCATCAATTGAATAAATCCGCGATGAAAACGCTGCAATTGATTGTTTTTGGTTCTGGTTCCTTCCGGAAACATAGCAATGGTGCCCGAATCGGACTGTTGCACCAATTGCTGCAACATAACTTTTGTATTTTTCACGTTTGCCGTTTTCATTGGAATGTAACCAATTTGTTTGAGTGCATTGCCAAACAACGGAATTTTAAGTAAATACTCTCTGCCAAACCAAGCCACATTAGGGTAAAACGACATAATTGCCGGAATATCGAAAAGACTTGCATGGTTTGCAACCAAAATGTACTTCTTATTTTTGTCTATATTTTCCAATCCGTTTATTTTAAGTTTTTTAAGCATTAATACGAAAATAAATTTTCCCCAGAAAAAGGAAGCAAATCGTACCAATTTTCTAATGCTGAATATCGAAAACAGCATAATAAATACGACAATAATGGCTGTAAAAACATATAACAACAAATAAACCGGAATAGATATTAGGCTAAAAAATATCGGATATCGCATAAAAACACCTTTTTTTACAAATTTTTAACAAAAGTAGCTAATTGCCAATCATAACCAAATTATCATCAAAAAGTATACTTGCATGCATAATAAGTTATGCTGTTTTTCGAACTTCGCAGGCGGGCAAATTTCAAATATTCCAATTCCGCCTTTAGTATTGTTTTTTAACTTCATTAATTTATTATTTTTGCTGAAAATTTAAACCTTATGATTGATTTAATTAAAACCCTGATTGATTTTATTTTGCATATTGATGTGCATTTGACCGAAATAGTAACCAACTACGAAACTTGGACTTACCTTATTCTATTTCTGATAGTTTTTGCCGAAACCGGTTTGGTGGTTACTCCTTTTCTACCCGGCGATTCGCTGTTGTTTGCTGCCGGCGCCATAGCAGCATTGCCCGGCTCGCCGCTAAATCCGGTATTACTTATTGTGGTAATTATGCTTGCTGTATTTTTGGGTGACAATACCAATTACTTTATTGGCAGGTATTTAGGCGAAACAGTATACAAAAAAGACTATAAACTTATTAAACGAAAATACTTAGACCAAACCCACGCATTTTACGAAAAGCACGGCGGCATAACCATTATTATGGCGCGTTTTATGCCTATAGTTCGTACTTTTGCGCCGTTTGTAGCCGGAGTTGGTCATATGAAATACCTTAAATACTTATTGTTTAGTATTGCCGGAAGCATAATTTGGGTTAATTCTTTTATTTGGATTGGCTATTTTTTCGGAAATTTACCGGTAATTCGTAAGAATTTTTCGTTGGTAATTATTCTTATTATTCTTATTTCGGTTACTCCGCCAATTATTGCTTTTCTTCGTTCGCATTTCAAAAAAGAACCTGCAAAATAGAAGTTTTAATTTGACAATTTGAAAATTAGTTAATTTGCTAATTTATTTAACAATACGGTTTACGTTAATTATTAAATAGCTGATAATGTTTTTATAAAAGTACCCGAAAATTACAATTACTTTTCGGGTATTTTTTCTATTACGCCCAAAATTAATGTTGAAAGCAATTCGTTTAGAATTCAACAAATAAAAAACAAATGAACTATTGGCTTACCACCGACACGCATTTTAGGTATGCTAAAAGT
>JAIFNC010000286.1 GCA_020047935.1 Bacteroidota bacterium | reverse complement strand
AGAGTTGCGCTACTACCGATTTGCCCCAGCCCAACAGTTCTTGTTTTTCGACAATACTTTTGCCAATATCCCAATTAAGCTGAATTTGCTCTTTATTTACCGCTTTAAGCGCGGCATATTGTGCCGACCGTATGCGTTGTTTTATGTCGGTTAAGAAATTTTTGTATATTGGTTCTTCTAAGTGCATTGCTTTTTGTTTTTGGTTTGTTGGTAAACTGAAAGAAATTCTGCCACCGGTGGCGGCAGAATTTCGGTTATTTCATTCGACCGTAACCAACAGCGGTTTTGGCACCGAAAATTTATTGTTTAAAAACTTCCAAGCTCCTTAAATTCTTCTTTAAGCAAAAGTATTATCTTTGCATTGTATTCTTTATAACTATATTTAGGATTTAACAAATCCAATGATGTCAATAATATTCTAATATCGCTTAGAACTTTATCGACATTAGCACCATAGGTTTTAATGAATAAATCTTTATCAATACCAGAATAACCATGAGCAAAAGGACCATGATTACGAATGTCATGAAAACAATCAAACTTCGATTTTGTTTCATTATAAATTTTAGCAATCTCCGAATTTGATTTGGCAAAATAATCAATAACCCATTCTAAAACTGGCTTTGTAGGTTTGCAAGGATGTAATTTTTTTGAATCTGTTTTACTAAATTTATTATTGTCACCTGAAATTGCAGTAATTTTACTACCTAAAGCCTCGGAAATGCCATTTTCAATTTTTATGTCAAATAATTTCTCAACAATTATTTGTCTTAAATTGTCTAACATTGAAAATATTAAGGCGATAACAACAATAAAGTTTTCATTAATTAAAGCTGCCTCAATTTGATTGTAAAACTCAGTAAAATAAGCTTTGTTATTTTTATTTATCCACTGAAATAATTCATCGTATAAAACTTCAAAATAAGTGTCCTTTTCTGCCAACTTTCTAGCAATCTCAATAGATTCTTGTTTAACTACAAAGTTTCTTTTAAACATAAGTAGCTCTAAAAAATTTATAACGTGTGTTTGATGTGAAAAAGGTGACTTTTTTACAACATTCAATGCCGATGCATAATTGAATTTCTCTATATCACTTTTTATTATTTCTAAATAGTTTTGCATATTTAATTTTCCAAAAGCACTTGATTCATATGCAATACTCTTCCCATTTTCTCTTGATATATAATAGTAACGAACTCCCGGCATATTTTGCATATTTTGGGCTAATGCATAATAGCTCTGAGGTGTACCTGCTGTAAGTTGCAAAGTATTATGCAGGTTGATTTTTATCTGTTGAATATGTGTTTTAACGAAATCTTCGAAATACATCAACATTGCAGTGAAATCAGCGGGATTTTTTTCAATTTCAATTATTTTTATTTCTTCAATTTTTAGCTTAACCTTACAATAATATTCTAAAATTTTTGCTAAAAAAATTGTATCCTGCCTTTGAGCGTTTGTATTACTTTGATTAGTAGCAAAAAGATAAAGTACTACAGGAGTTCTATTATGCTCTTTTAATTTATTGAACAAAGAAGTAAAAATAGGAAATTCAATTTTTTTTAGTACTTTATCCATTTCTTCAATGGTATTATCTTTTTGAAATTGAATCTTATAACTAAAATCTTCTGTAATATTGATGCTCTCGTTATTAAAATCTAACTTCTTACATTGAATAATAAAATCATAAATGGTACAAGTCAGTTCTCTAAAATTATAAAATCGTTGATTGCTATCAATTGAAACATCACTATTGCCTAATGTATAGTATAAAGCTTTCATATTTATTCCTCAATTGTTAATTTAACAAATCCAAAAATATCTCCTTCGTCTGCAATTTTGCGCGATTTTGGAAATGGCACATTTTCATCATATTTTTTTTGATTTCTTACCGCGTATAAAAAGCTTTCGTACTCGTTATCATCCATAATATCTTGTTTCGTTGACCAGCCGCCGGTTATAAAACTCCAGCCTGAACCGAATCCGACTCTTAAAACAGCTTCGTTTTCGTTACAGTTTAAAATCGTTTCTCTCAGTTCTGTAAGTTTTGCAATATAAATATCGTTTATTGCAATATCTTTAATTTTTTCGCCGGGCCAAAATTTTAATTCATTGTCAATTAGCGATAATGTATGAGCATTAATAACTTTAAAAAGCTGTTTTTCCGAAAGAAAATCGGTTTCGAATTTCGAATTATTTTTTGCCAATAATTCAGTATCAAACTTAATTCTAAAACTACTGTCAGCACCATTTGGTATGGATTCAATTAATTGCCCACCACCATTTTTAAAGCTCCAGCCCGAAGAATGCATGTTGTAAATTTCGGCTTTTAAGGCTACGGTTTCATAGTCGAAAAAAGCATCGCCTACATGTAAAAACCTAAAAACGTCTTCATTTGGATTTCCTCCGAAAAGCTTTCTTTCAAGTTCGCTGCTGTCGAATTTTCCTTTAAAATTTTTTAAACTACGCGAAGCCAAAGCCTTATTTTGCAATGCCTTTTGGCTTACTACTGCTGTTCGTATTGCACCCTTTAATGAAGAACCGGGTATGTAAGAAATTTGTCTTCCATCAAACAATTGTTCCTTTATTGTTTGGTTTTGAGTAAAATTATCGGAATATACAACCATACTCCGCTTTTTTACATCACTAATTTTCAAATTGGTTTTACGCTGTTGCAAATATGCCTTTAAATCGGTTCTGTTTTGAATTATAGTAACCCATTTATCTATATTATCTGAGCCAATAATATTCAACACTTTTTGCTCATCAATAACTACAAGTACCGGTTCGTCGTTGCGGTTAAAATTTAGAAATTCAGTGTTTTTCATTAATTCACGTCCACTACCAATATGAACAGGCGTGAGAGTTTCAATTTTAACATTTCTCATTGGTTTTCAATTTTTATAAATGGAATTGAAAAGGCATTTCCATCGCGCCAAACATTATGAATTTCAACCTTTTGCGGCTTCAAATCAACTTTTTTCCCTTTAAGGGGCATTTCTATCGGAAAAACGGAACTTTCTTGAAACATATAAACCGACTTTTTGCGAAACGTTAGATGTTCAATATGTTCGGGGCTTGCAATATAACCGCCTCGTTTAATTAATTGATAAGCACTTTTGTCCAAAAAATCTTTCGATAATTCTTGTTTTTCCGGACAGTAAAGTGAAAGCAACATATTGAAATTTGGTTTTAACGGTTCTTTCAAATTCAAAAAAGTGAATTCAGGTTCGAAAATTCCATTTCCTACATGCTTATCTGTTCCAATGCCTTCATCGCCAAGCAATTTTATTGCTGCTTTTATTTGGTTTTCATCTGCATTTTCTGCATATTCAATAAAAAAATACAAACCTGCATTTTGAGTAAAATAAATGCGGTCGATATAATATGGCGTTCCATCCTTTTCAATTTCAATTTCGCCCGTTAAGTTATAATACGGTTTTGCAGTTGCTAATCGCTGTTGAACTTCTGATACATGAACAGCTTTTTCTGTTTCATCTATTAGTGTGCTCGAAAAAAGAAATTTTCCGTTTTTGCTTAATTGGTCTTTTGCTATTATTATGTTTTGTTCGCCTGCGATAACTCGTTCAAAAACCGATTTACCAATGTATTCAAGTTTCTTTAGTTTCTTGCTTTTTTTACTGTCTTCATCATCTTTAAGTTCTGTAAATTGCAAATTTAGTTTTGCCATCGGTTTCGGAAAAAAAAACTCGTCGCCTTTATATGGAAACGCCGAAGACACCTTAAAACTATCAAAAATTGTTTCCAAATTTGCAATTTCATTACCAAAAAGCATTTTTGCGGCAACAAAAATTGCTGACTTTAAGCTGTCCGAATGCAAAATTTCTTCCGATTTATCATAAGCATCTGTTTGTCCTCTGCTTAAATGCAGAGGAGTACAGAATTTTAGTTTCACAATATTTTTATTTGCCATTTTTCCTGAATTCTTTAAAAAATCCGGTTAAATCTTTACCTTTAGTCTCGTTGCTTTTATAATATTCGCCATCACGAATTTCTAAACTTTCAATTAAAAATTGAATTTGACCATAACCGCGCGAACCGCTTCCGCCCAAATAATCGTCTTGCAATAGTTTCATGGCACGTTCCAAATTTGCGAGTTGCTCATTTTGGCTGTCTTCGTTAAATACATTTAAAACTATATTTAGTTCGAATTCGGCACCTGCCGGTACTCTTTCAATTTGTCGGGGCATAGCTTTAGCAGTAATTCTGTCTAAAACAACTTCGGTTTTGCTTTCGGTATATGGCAAATCGGTGTTTTTGAAAAGTTCTTCTTGCATTATTTCTTTACCGTTTTCTAAAGTGATTTTTTCGCACATCGCACCGTCTCTGAAAATCACTTTCGATGGGCGTTGTTCAAACTGATTGCCATTTGCATCTTTATCTCTGTTTTCCGGTGCATTACCAAAAAGCTTTACCGAGGCATCGGCAGGGTTTTGCGAAGTACCGTGTTTTACCTGACCCATATTAACGCCTTTTATGGTACCATCGGCAACATCAAGCATTGCGCGAAGTTTTCCTTTTAAAGAACTTCCCGGAATGTAGGGTTTGTTGTCAATCGGATTTCGCACTACCATACTATCCGGACCGCCAATACCCATTGCCGAATTTGTACCGCCAATATGTAAGCCTGTCAAAGTTTTAATTCTGCCTTTGATAATTATCTTTTTATTTAATTTATAGTCCATTTTATAGAAGTTTTTAAGTGTTAAAGTTTATTTACCGCCTTCGGCTTTGTGATAAGCTAAAATAGCTTCGAAAAAATCGACGAAATTTTGAAATTGAGATTCCGCTTTTTCAGTTTCTAAATCAACGCTGTCAAAAGCTTTATTAATAACTTTTGTCAATTGTTCTAAACCTCGTCTTCCATCACGAGCAACTGCATAAGCCATTTTTGGTTTTAAAAGTAGAAATGCAGTTTTGTTCTTAGCAATTCCGCTCATTTGAATTCGCTTTATTTCACCGAAAATATTGCGAATCTGCGATGTTGTTAATTGATTGTTTTTAAGGAACTTGCCAAAGTCGTCAGCGAATTTTATGCCCTCTTTGTCGATTCCGTTTTCAATCCATGTTTTTTTGAAATCATTCTCCCAGTTTCTATCATTAACCGTATTTTGATTATTTTGATAATTTGAACCTGGTCTAGGATTATAAGGTCTATCTGCCATATTTATGTAAATTAATTATTGATATTTAGTTTTCAGTTCTATATTCCAACTCAGCCCAACGTGCTGCTAAGTTTAGTAATTCAATAAACTCATATTTGAATTGATGTTTTGCTTTTTTGTAGGTATTTGTAAATACACTTACTTTTAGTTCATCAATTAAGTTTTCAACTTCTTGGCTGTTTTGTTGTTTTGCTAATCGAGCAAATTGATAAGCCATAACCCATTGCCAGCTTTGATTTTTCTTTTTTTCAATTTGAAATTTTCGCTGCTCGTCGAATGCGGCTATGTTTCCGATTAACGATTTTGGTAGTTTGTTTGCTTTTAATAAATCCAAAAAACGATTCTTTAAATCCAAAACCATATCGAATTCCATATCCGATTTCCATGAAAGCGCAAATCCCATAATGCTAAATGCATTTTTCTTCATGTCTGCGTTATCGTAATCTTTTGCATTTTTTTCTTCAACGGCAGCCATTTCTGCGCCTTTCATAATCGGGAATTTCGGATTCACAACAGCAATACCGCCACTAATACTTATATTGGTATTCCGACAAGTCCACGCAGCGAAATCGTCTTGTATTTCTTTTGCCATATCAATCAGCAAATTCCACTTGCCAAGAATAAACAAATCGTCGCCGCCGGAATATAAAATATAGGTAAATTCCTTATATTTGTCTTTCTGTTGAATTTTATTTAGATATCCGGTAAAGTAAAAATCTAAATTCCGACTAAGTGCGCTATAACGCGAAAAAGTTCGTTTTTTTTCTGAAAAACCGTTCATGAAAATCTGCCCTAAATTATCAACGTCCATCCTTAAAATTCCAAGCCTCTTAAAATTGCCGTCGCCAACAAATTCATCGAAAAATTTTGGTTCATTATTTTCATCTGTCGGATAATCGTTTCCGCCATAAAAAGTAAAACCTACAGCATAGTTTGCATTTTGATGCATTGGTGTTAAATCCGCGTCATTGATTGTAAGAACAACACAATTGTCAGGAATAGATTTAGGCGGTTCGTGTAAAAAGTAATTATTAAAACCTAAATCTAACGGGTCATATACATTGTTTTTTTCATTTTTTTTGCTTGTTCCGGGCTCAATAATCCAGTATTTGGCATTTTTCAAGTCTTTACCAAGCTGAATTTGTTTTTTAGTAGAAACTGAAACTACAGTTTTCTTGTCATCAAGCGTAGTTTTTTCTTTTTTTGTTAATTC
>JAIFNC010000138.1 GCA_020047935.1 Bacteroidota bacterium | reverse complement strand
AACTGAAATTGATAGAAATAGTGCAATTTTCATATTTGTTTGTGACTATATTTTAAATTTCAAACGTTTGCAAAACTAAATACTTCTTTCAAATAAAAAATGATTATACCCTCCCCCGATAATAGAGATTGGTTCTAAATAAAAAGGCAGGACTTAAATCGAATCATTTGAAAAAAAGTCAGGGCTTGATTGCGAGTCAAACCCTGACTTCGGCTCAGCTCCTAATTCCGAAATTACAATTCATACCGGTGCTAATATCCATCCCCTTTTATCCGGTAGCCTATTTCTAAATAACTGTTTGCTTCTTTTTTTACTTTTAATGCGCCGTTAATATAAATTTCGCCTGTCATTAAAACAGTAGGATCGGCACAACGAGCGGTCATTTGTGTGTAATATTCTTTTGTATTGTATTTACCTTCCCAATAGTTTTTAATAATCAAACCATTACCTAATGATATAGGAACATCAATCGTATTGCTGTAAATTTTGACTACAACAATATTTTCTTGGTTAGCAAGTTTTGCATACCCACCATCTTCATCTTCTGTGCACGAGTTCAAAGTATAAAACGATAAAAGGGTAAATAAAATTAAAAAAAGTTTTGCTTTCATATGGCGATATTAATGGGTTAATAATGTTTATCAAAAAAAAAGTAGCAGCTGTTTCATAACCTCTGCTGCCATAAGTATTTATTTTACAGTTATTCCAAAAGTTACTGTTCCAGTAGAATAGGTATGCATGGTGCAAGAATTTGATGCAATTGACATATCGTGTATAAGCGGATCGTAGAAATATATGGTAACTTTCCCTAAGAAGTCCGATTCTGATTTCCTTGTTGTAGTAACTGATCGTGTAGTAGTTTGTGTGGTACTTCCATCTATGTCGGCCTTCAAACCTATGCCTATTTTTGTAGTAACTGAAGTACCGAAATTAATTTTAAGCGCTTTTGTCAGTTCGTAGGTTTGTGTTTCGGTAATGTCCACACTTTCGTCCTCTTCATACACTTTTATAATTCGATGCAGCGCCTCATTTGAAATATCCCATTTGCCTAAGGTAACCATTTCATTTAAAGCAACTTTTTTTGGCGTAAATTTATAAGGGTTAATTGTATAAGTGTGTTTCGAATGTCGAAACCATGTACTATGCACATAGGCGTAGTCGATGTTGAAATTCCATAATTGATCGGGGGTTAAGGGGATATACAATATTTGGGCTTGAGCATCAATGGAAGTTGAAATTTCAATCCTGAAATTATAGGCTCCTTGTTTCCACATTCTGTCTAAAAGTTCTGCTTCCGGTATTCCCCATCGCTCTTGTTTTACTTGGGTTGTCGAAATATATGGGTCATTATTGTATAAATCCGCGATCCTTTGGTCAGAGCAGCTAAAATAGGCGTTTGGGTCTATCTGAATAAAACTAATGTATTCTGTAACAGCCCTATTTAATTGCCCTGTCTGATTAGTGGGTGTTATTCCGTAATAAACATAGTCGCGCTGAAATGACTTTTGGTATATACTCCCGTCGTCTTTGTTGAAATAGGTATAGGCGTCGATTGCTTTTTGACCTGCCAAACTAAAATCAACAGATGCAGACTTTAAAGTTACTATCGGGTTGCTTGTTATGCTACCATCGTAGTTTGGCGATTTAAACTTTATTTCTTTTGTATCATTGCTCTTTATATTTACCTTGTTTTCTTCAGGAATAATTACTCTGCTGTTTTGGTTTACAACAAACACATGAAAACCCGGAATTTCACCTTTATTCAAAACAAGTGCTTCTTTTCCGTTTATATACAATACATTTTTTTCATTTTTCGAGACAACAACAGGAGTTTCACAATCGTTTGTAGCTAAATCTTCAGGAAAAACCTTAAAAAAAGCAATTTTAGAAACGTAAACGTTTAGTAAAGGAACGTTTTCTTCAATCTCCTCCATTTCTTTTAATGAAGAATATGAAATTAAAAGATCGCGAAAAGTGTGCTCTCCTATTTTCTCATCTTTTACCAAATAATATAATACATCGTAGTTCTTATCAAATTGTTTAAGCGATTCTTTTTTAAGTAATTCGCGAACTTCTTTATTGTTGTAAACAGCTTTAGATAATATATCGGCAAATCTTATTAAATAGTTCTCTGTTTTAATTATCTTTTCAGAAATTATTGGTTTACCATCTACCTTATAATTTATATCTTCATTAAAAAAATCTTTAGAGCAAGAGCTGATAACTATGGAAATAGCTAAAATTAAAGAAATGTTAAAAACATTTTTTGAATAAAAAAAAATCATACTTTTGTTGCTTATAGGTCGCTCTTCAAATCAGGTTCTACTTTCGTCGGTATTCCGATTTTGGGCGGCCTTATTTTTTAATTTGTTTTTTGTTTATTGCTTTGCCCAATTACTCAAAATTCATTGGTAAAGCACCGAAAACAGCGGTTCCGTGGTTAATTTATGTTATTTTTTCCTATGTGTTTTAAAAGTTGCGCAAACGTTTGCAAAAGTAAAAACTTATTTCAAAACAACAAATGATTTTACCCCCCCCGGCAATTTATAATCATTCTAAATAGTGGTATTTTGAATTTGTAATTGCATTTGCCGCAGCTATTACAACCCAATAGTCAACGGGTCAACGACAAACTAACTGACCGACAACTGAATAATTTCTCTGCACAATTATGGTAAATTGACCCGCTGACTGACAGCTTTTATAAAAAAGAAACCACACCGCAAAAATTTGGTATGGTTTCTTTTAAATAAAAAAAGCTTGTATTTGTTGTACGCTAGTCCATAGCAACTCCGTTGTTGTTTGCCATGGTAGCCAATTTTTCGTATTCGGCAGCGTTAAGGTCGTTGTAATAGAAATACACCGGGTTGAGGGTTTGCCCTTTAAAATGAACTTCGTAGTGCAAATGCGGACCAACCGATTTGCCGGTGTTACCAACAAAACCAATCAACTCGCCGCGTTTAACTTTTTGTCCGGGTTTTACTTTCCATTTATTCAAGTGGGCGTATACGGTTACATAGCCAAATCCGTGGTTTATTTGTACCATGTTTCCAAATCCGCCGGTGTTAAATTCGCATTTTTCAATTGTACCGTTGCCGGTGGCGTACACTTCGGTTCCTATAGGGGCAGCGTAGTCCATGCCGTGGTGGTATGCCGGGGTTTTATATACCGGGTCTATTCGGGGGCCGTAGCCGTAAGCCGGGCGGCTAAGGTCTTTATTGGCAACGGGTTGTATGGCAGGTACCGAAATCATCATTTCGGCTTTTTCTTTTACCAAATTGGTAATTTCGTCGTACGATTTCGACTGAACTACCAATTTACGCAATAATAAGTCTACTTTTTTCTCGGTTTTCGAAACCAGTTTTCCGTAGGCAAAGGTGCTTAAGTTTTCGTATCGGTCGATACCGCCAATACCGGCATTCCGAATACTTGCCGGAATAGGTTCGGCAACAAACACCGCACGGTACAAATTATCGTCGCGTTGCTGTAAATCTTCCAACACCAAAAATGCTTGTTCTGTTTTTTTGCTCAAAAGTTCGTATTTTGTTTCCAGGAGGGCATTTTCTTGTCGCAATTTTACTTCTTCCGGAGTATCGAACACATGAGACATAACCCAAAATATTACAAAACTGCCCGAAATGCCTAATACTGAGTATAGAAAAAGGTTTTGTACAAACAAACTTTTTGAAAATTTTACCGGCTCAAAATTCAACGTGTCCGGGTTATACCTAAATTTTTTAATTTTCATACTGAAAATATTAGTTCAACAAATTTGGTTTTATTTCTATTTTTTTATAAAAATATATATAGCTCTTAATGGTTTATCAAATACCTCATAAAAGTCATACATAAAACCTAACACAAAATTAACCTATTATTTTTAATCTCCAAATTTTTAGGCAGTTTTGTTGATAACTTTTCACTAAAAAGTTTTCAAAATATATTTTCTGCCAAAAGCCTTATAAATAAAGCGTATTGAAGTAAAATGCCATTTTGTAAAAGCATTAATTTTATGTTACAGAGCAGCATTGTTAATAACTTTTTTGTTTTTAGCTATACAGAAGTTACTTTTTTCTTCTTTTTTTTCATTGAATGCTAAAAAATAAATTTCGTTTTTACACGGCAATCATTCAATTTTGCGGGCTGAAAATGTACTATTATAACCATGTCATTAAGTTTATAACCTATTAAATGGTCGTAGACCTTTGAAACGGTTGAATGCTAACCATTTCGATGGTCTTCTACCAATCGAAAGGTTTAAATTCGACGCTCTAATAAACGGCAATGACAAGTAAAATACCATAAAATAATGCAGAAAACAGTTGCAGTGTTATGCGGCGGCGGGCCCGCTCCGGGAATAAATACGGTAATAGCTTCGTGCGCTAAGGTGTTTATAAGGAACGGATACCGTGTTTTGGGAGTACACAACGGTTTTAAAGGCTTGCTTACCGAACCTAACGAAATTGAAGAAATTACCGCCAAACAAGCCGATTACTTGTTCGAAACCGGTGGCTCGTATTTGCGTATGAGCAGGTTTAAACCAGCCGATTCGGACTTTAATACCAATTTTTTCGATACCTATAAGCCCGAATTGCTTATAACCATTGGCGGCGACGATACGGCTTCTACCGCCAACCGATTGAGCCGATTTTTGCAATCGAAAAACTATAAGGTTAGTAATATACATGTTCCCAAAACCATCGACAACGATTTGCCTTTGCCGCCCGGTGTGCCAACTTTCGGTTTTAGGTCGGCGGTTGAAGAAGGAACTAAAATTGCCAAAACCATTTATAACGATGCCCGCACGAGCGGAAATTGGTTTATCGTAACCGCCATGGGGCGCGAAGCCGGGCATTTGGCTTTCGAAATAGGTGCATCGGCAAGGTATTCGCAAATAATTATTCCCGAAATGTTTGCCGGGAAAATAACGCTGCAAAAAATTGCTCGGCTGGCAATTTCGAGTATGCTTAAACGCACCGCTGCCGGAACCGATTTTGGTGCGGTAATGATAAGCGAAGGGGTTTTTCATTTTATCGATAAAGAAGAAATTGCCAATTCCGGTGCTCGTTTTTCAACCGATTCGCACGGACACCCCGAATTGCACAGCATTAGCAAATCGCACTTGTTTATTGCTATTATTGCCAAAGAAATGGCTAAAACTGCATTGAAAACGCGAACTCGTGCAGTAGAAATCGGTTTTTCGTTGCGTACCGTAGCGCCTTGTGCTTTCGATTTAAAATATTGCTCGGTGCTTGGGCAGGGAGTTTATGAATTGTTTGCCAAAGGCAAAACCGGTTGTATGGTAAGTCTTTCGGAAACCGGTAATATAATACCAATTTTTGTTGAAAAAATTAGCGATGCCAAAGGTAAAGTAAAACCGCGCTTGGTTGATATTACTGCTCCCGAAATTACCATGTTTTATACGTACGCCGCCGAATATACTACGGCTGCCGATTATGGTTTGGTAGCGCATTTAACCCAAACACCCGAATATTTCGATTTCGAAAAAATACTAAGTGAATAGTTTTACTTTACGAAGTTAAATAATAGCTGTAAAATACCTATTTATAGCACTTTATTTGGTTCAAAAACTACGAAGTTTTAGATTTTAATAGCCACAGTTTGCAACCCGAGGTATAAGTTTGCCCGTCGTTGCAACCCCGAATGGGGTTGAATAGCTGATAGTTGAACCCCATTCGGGTTGATGTATCGCACGTTTATTTACCACCGGTTGCACCGGTGGTTATTAAAATTTAACCACATGAAGGTTAAGAAAACTGTAAAAGTTTAACTTAGTAAAGTATAATTATACAATATTCGAATTGTTCTTGATTTACCATGGTGTAAATAAAATTCAATTTTATTAATTGGAGTCTAGAAACCAATATAAACGGGGCTAAACCGCACAGCCATATAAGTAGGAACCAAAATTTAAATTTATGCGATTATTTGGTAATGCAAGTGCATTAAGTGTTGAAGAGTTTAAAAAGACTATAGTAGACTTTTAATAGTTGATGAAGATCTTGAATTAGGATTTAAACTTATTCGTGATGTTTTCATCTTTACAAATAAACGTTTGATTTTAATTGATAAACAAGGAATTACTGGAAGTAAAACAGCGTACTTATCAATTTTTTACAAAAGTATTTCTCGATTTATTGTTGAAACGGCAGGTACTTTTGATTTAGAAGCAGATTCAAAAATTTGGATTTCAAGTGAATTGCAACCAAGTATTAAAAAGCAATTTAACAAATCTGTAAATGTTACGACGTTTATAACATTTTGGCGACTTATGTACTAAAATAGCTACAATTAAAAAATGCCAAGTAAAAACTTGGCATTTTTTATATAATTTAAAAAGGGCATCAATGATATAAATAATTAATTCATAGGGCGTTGCCCTATGCTAATGCTTTAGCCCTTTCAGGGCAGTTTGAAAGCGGTTTAGTATTAATAAGACAAGGCAAAAATTACACGCTTATTCGACGGTTTGCCCGAATAAATACATTTGCCTTCTTCGTCCGGAGCGTCCAATGGAATGCAACGAATAGTGGCTTTTGTTTCGGCTTTTATGGCTTCTTCGGTTTCGGTGGTACCGTCCCAATGCGCTAAAATAAAACCGCGTTCTTCAATCAGTATTCGTTTAAATTCATCGTACGTATCTACATTGCGTGTATTGGCTATTCTAAAAGCCAATGCTTTATCGTAAATATTTTGCTGAATTACCACCAGCAAGTTTTTAATGGTTTCGGCAATGCCTTCGCGCGGTTCGAAACTTTTGGTAAGCGTATCGCGACGAGCCATTTCAACGGTACCTTTTTCAACATCTTTAGGCCCTATTCCCAAACGTACCGGCACGCCTTTCAGCTCGTATTCGGCAAATTTCCAACCCGGTTTATGCGTATCGCGTTTGTCGTAATGTACCGAAATTCCGGCCTCTTTCAGCTCTTTTATAATTTCAACTGCAACGGCATTTACTTTATCAAATTCTTCGTCGGTCCGGTAAATAGGTACAATAACTACCTGAATAGGCGCCAATTTGGGTGGTAACACCAAGCCGTTGTCGTCGGAATGTGCCATAATAAGCGCACCGATTAAGCGAGTTGAAGCTCCCCACGAAGTTGCCCAAACGTAATCTAATTTACCATCTTTTCCGGTAAATTGTACATCGAATGCTTTGGCAAAATTTTGTCCCAAAAAGTGCGATGTACCCGATTGCAAAGCTTTTCCGTCTTGCATCATGGCTTCACCGGCATTGCCATAAAATTTTCGGCAAAATCGGCATAAACATTAATCATTTGCTGTGTTTCTGCAATTGCTTCGGTGGCGGTTGAGTGCGCAGTATGTCCTTCTTGCCATAAAAATTCGGCGGTACGAAGGAATAAGCGAGTACGCATTTCCCAACGCACAACATTTGCCCACTGATTAATAAGAATAGGCAAATCGCGGTAGCTGTGAATCCAGTTTTTGTACGTATTCCAAATAATAGTTTCCGAGGTAGGCCTAACTATCAGTTCTTCTTCAAGTTTAGCCGAAGGGTCTACCACAATACCGCCCCCGTTTTCATCGTTCTTTAGTCGGTAATGTG